>CAJUJV010000002.1:33198-98220 GCA_910586845.1 uncultured Hungatella sp. | reverse complement strand
CGCTGTAGACAGACTCTGCCAGAGCATTGATCCTGGCCTCTCCCAGAACTGCCGTCAGAAGCCCGTCCAGATAAGAGGGATTCTGCTGACAGAACTCCGCAATATCCACAAAATCATAAGCGGCCACGGCCACGGTCCCTCTCTGGTAAGTTACGGAAGAGAGGATGGTCTGAGATTCGTCTGCCAGAAGGATATTGCCTCCGGACAGGACAAATTCCACACAGGGGATAGAGAGAACCCCGTCCCCCGGCCGCTCCTGGGAATAGGCATCTCCCATGTTCACCTCACGGACCTTTGGGGCCTCATACATCTCCTCCAGAAGCTCCGGTGCAAACCTGCCCAGCGTGTCGTCTGCTCTCATACCGGTTCCAAGGATCATGGTGCCCCCGTCCCTGACCCACTGGATCAGGACCTGGCTCTGCTCCTCTGTCAGATCCCGGATCCGGAAATTGCTGATGAGCATCACGTCGATCAGGTCCAGACCAAGCCTGTTGTCAGGAAAATTATCCGTATCAAAGGCAATGGTCCGGGTCCGTAGCATCCCGTAGTCCACTCCCACCCCGTTCCAGCCTGCCGTCAGTTCCTCCGGGGTATCGCTTAAGATGCCCACAAACAGTTCCGGCACATCCAGGATGAAATCCAGTTTCAGCCGTTTGTGGACCACCTGCTGTCCGTTCCCGTCGGCCACAATTACAAACATCTGATCCGATCGGCTCCCCACAGGTACATAGAGATGTCTCTCCGTCTCCTGTTCCGGCCCGATCTCCACAGGATAGTCATACCGGTAAGTCTCGTAGTCAGACTCCATGGTCAGCACCTGAAGAGTTCCGGAAAAAGCCTGCTGATTTTCGTTGACCAGCGCCACATCCAGAGGCACGTACCGCCCTCCCTTGGCCGTGTTGTCATATCCGTAGGTCACTTCCATGGCAATGCCGTCATGAGATGAGATCCCTTCTTTTCCCTGCTCCCCTTTTTCTGCCGCCCCTGCCGAAAACACGGCTAAAAGGGCCAGCAGTAAGATCAGCGGCCCTGTCCGTCCAAGTCTCTTAATATTCATGTCGTTCCCCCAGTTTTCCGAAATTTTCTTTGTTGATATCAAAATCCACCTGAAGTCTGACAGTAAAAACGGTTCCGTTTAAATCACTGGCCACCCCTATGGTTCCCCCATGCATATCTACAATATTCCTGGCAATGGCAAGTCCCAGTCCGGTTCCTCCCGTGTTTGTGGAGCGGGACTGTTCCACCCTGTAAAATTTCTCAAACAGAAGGGGCAGTTCCTCTTTTGGAATCACATATCCGTAGTTGGTGACAGACACTGTCACAATGGTCTCTGCGGCGTGGATCTTCACTTCGATCTTTTTTCCCTCAGCCCCGTATTTGATGGCGTTATTGATCAGATTATCAAAAAGCCTGGCCAGCAGATTGCCGTCCGCCGTGATGATCTTGGCCGGTACGTTGCTCTGGAGCTCATAAGCCAGATTCTTATCCATAAAGTTGGGATAAAATTCCTCCAGCAGCTGGCTTAAAAGTTTGACGATGTCCACCTTGGACACCTTCATGGACACCTTTCCGTAATTGAGCTTGGTAAATCCAAACAGATCCTCAATCAGCTTCTCCAGCCTCTTTGCTTTGGTGTATGTGATCTGAAGATATTTTTTCTCCATCTCCGGAGTCAGGCTGGCAGGGCCGGACAGCAGTTCCAGATAGCCGATGATGGAGGTGAGAGGCGTCCTCAGGTCATGAGCCACATTGGTGATCAGCTCATTCTTGGTCCGCTCCGACTCCCTCTCCTTGTCCATCAGCTCCCTGATGTCCTCCATCATCTTGTTCAGGTTGGCGGCCATGGCGGAAAACTCATCATCCCCCGCCACTTCAACCATGGTATTCAGATCGCCCTCGGAAATATTTCTGATGGCAGTGGAGATCTTCGTGATATAGTTCATGGAATTTCTCTGCAGCATAAGGAAGGACACAGAGAAGGTTCCGATGCCTGCCAGCACATACAGTAAGACAATGACGGAATCCGGATGGCTGAAAGCCGCCTGCAGAGAGTCCTCCCTCCCCTGCCTGACGGCAAATTCTCCCAGCATGGTCAGATTCGTCACCAGAAACAGGTCCACCAGACAGGCAAAGATGGTGCTGAATATAATATTGGTCATTACCCTGGTATGAAACCGGCGGCTCATATCATTTTTCAATTTTGTATCCTACCCCCCACACCGTGGTGATGATCTTGTTCTGTCTCGTATCTTCTTTCATCTTGCCTCTCAGGCGACGGATATGTACCATAACCGTGTTGTTGGCCTCATAGACTTTCTCGTTCCATACTTTCTCAAAGATCTCGTCGGTGCTGAACACCTTCCCCGGGTTGGAAGCCAGAAGATAGAGGATGTCGAACTCGATAGGCGTCAGTTTGATCTCTTCCCCGTAAACCATCACCTTATGATTGTCCTTGTTGATCACCAGCCCTTTGATGGATATCTCGTTCTTGTCCGCCTCCCTGGATCCGCTGTTAGGGTTCAGCTGCGTATACCTGCGCAGCTGGGACTTGACTCTGGCCGTCAGCTCCAGAGGGTTAAAGGGCTTCACCACATAATCGTCGGCCCCGGTTCCCAGCCCCAGAATCTTATCCAGATCCGTAGACCTGGCGCTGAGCATGATGATGGGGATGTTGTTGGTCTCCCGGATTCTCTTGCACATCTCCAGCCCATCCATCCCCGGCATCATGATATCCAGAAGCACAAGATGGACCTCCTCCTTGTCCAGGATATCCAGCCCTGCCTGGGCATTGTCCGCCTTAAATACTCTATACCCGTCGCTGACCAGATAGATCTCCACCAGGTCGGCAATCTCTTTCTCGTCATCAACTACCAGAATGCTGATCTGTGACATCACATTACCTCCTCGTCTCTTTCTTTGAGAATTATACCATAAAAGGCCGGATTTTGCCTTACTTTTTCATTAAAAAAACAGAAGGGAATCTCTGTCAGATTCCCTTCCTTTTCCACTTCCACATTCTATTCTTCTCTCTCCACCGGCACGAACACTCTCCGGTTCTCCGGCTCCTCAGATGCCTTCTGCTTCTTCACCGCCTCCACGGCTTCCTGACAGAAGGTATCCTGGGCGCATACATGAGCTTTCCCTCTCCTGTCCGGTTTCACATAGCTTCCGTCAGGCTGCAGAATATGGGCTTTCATATTGTCGGCCAGCTGCACCTCCAGGATGTGGATGGCCTTCTCTCTCAGCCCTTCATCCAGGATGGGAAACATGATCTCCACCCGGCGGTCCAGGTTTCTCGGCATCCAGTCCGCGCTGGCCATATACACCTCCGGAGCCTCGTCGTTCTCAAAATAGAAGATCCTGATATGTTCCAGGAAATTGCCCACGATCGAGCGGACCGTGATGTTCTCGCTCAACTCCGGCACGCCGGCCCGAAGGCAACAGATTCCTCTGACGATGAGATCGATCTTTACTCCCGCACAGGAAGCCTCGTAGAGGGCGGCGATGATGTCCCTGTCGCACAGGGAATTGACCTTGGCGATGATCCTGCCCCCTCTGCCTGCCCTGGCATGGTCCGTCTCCCGCCTGATCATCCTCAGGAACCGCTTTCTCAGCCAGATAGGAGCCACTGCCAGCTGATTCCAGTGAAGGGGCTCCGAGTAGCCGGACATCATATTGAACACTGCCGTGGCATCTTCTCCGATCTGGGGATGGCAGGTAAGGATGCCGCAGTCCGTGTAGAGTTTCGCCGTGGAATCATTATAGTTTCCCGTACCCAGATGAACATAGCGGCGGATACCGTCTTCCTCCCGCCTTACCACCAGGGTGATCTTGGAATGAGTCTTTAACCCCAGGAGTCCGTAGATTACGTGGCAGCCTGCTTTCTCCAGGGTCTTGGCCCAGTTAATGTTGTTTTCCTCGTCAAAACGGGCCTTCAGCTCCACCAGCACAAAGACCTGCTTGCCCCGGTCCGCCGCCTCTGCCAGGGCAGCCACAATGGGGGAGTTGCCGCTGACGCGGTACAGAGTCTGCTTGATAGCCAGTACCTGAGGATCTCTGGCAGCCGTCTTCACGAAATTTACCACCGGATCAAAGGACTCGTAAGGATGGTGGAGCAGAATATCTCCTTTGCGGATGTTGGTAAAAATGTCGTCTTCATTCATAAACGCCGGGTTGGGCTGGGGCACATATCCGGGGGCCTTCAGATGATCAAATCCGGCCAGGCCGTACATCTTCATAAGAAACGTCAGATCCAGAGGGCCGTTGATGGAGAAAATATCGCCGGAATGGATATCCAGCTCCTTTTTCAGACGTTTCAGAAGCCGCTTGTCTGTATTTTCTTCGATCTCCAGACGGATAGCTTCGCCCCATCTGCGTTTTTTCAGCTGTTTCTCTATTTCTTTTAACAGATCCTCCGCCTCATCCTCATCGATGGACAGGTCCGCGTTTCTCATGATCCGGAAGGGATGGGCGGCCAGGACTTCATGTTTTACAAACAGTGTCGATACGTTTCTCTCTATGATCTCCTCCAGCAGGATGACCACCCGCTCCCCCTGGGCGGGGATCTCCACGATCCTGGGCAGCACGCTGGGCACCTGGACCATGGCAAAGTCCAGCTGATCCTCTTTCTCTTTCTCTTTCACCAGAGCCGCGATGTTCAGGGATTTGTTGTAGATCAGCGGGAAAGGCCGGGAGGAATCCACTGCCATGGGAGTCAGCACCGGATATACATTGTCCCGAAAATACCGGTCCACATATTCTCCCTCCTCCTTTGTCAGATCCTCGTGTCTGACGATGATGCGCAGACCGTTCTGGCGCAGGGCCGGAAGAAGGGAACGGTTGTAGGTGGAGTACTGAAGAGTCACCAGGTCGTGGGTTTTCTCCTCTATTTTTTTCAGCTGCTCTTCCGGTTTAAGACCTGCCAGATCCGGTTTGGTGTAGCCTGCATGGACCATATCTTTTAAGGAGGCCACCCGGACCATAAAAAATTCGTCCAGATTGGAGGCGGTGATACTTAAAAATTTCAGCCGTTCGAACAAGGGGAGAGTCTTATCCCTTGCTTCCTCCAGAATGCGGTAGTCGAATTCCAGCCAGCTCAGTTCTCTGTTTACATAATTTTCATATCTGGTATATTTTGAGTCGATCTCTGCCACGGCTTAACCCCTCCTTTTCTTTTTCAGTACCGGTCTGATACCAAAAATCTCCTCAAAGAAATCCGCACATCTCTCCACTGCCAGAAGTTCCAGACTGATATCTCCCTCATAAGCGGCGGTGATCAGCAGCTCCCCGTTTTTCACGATCATCCTGCACTCGGACAGTTTCTGTTTATGGCTTCTGTCCAGAGCATTGGCCAGCCGCAGCAGGGCCGTCACTTTGGCCACCCTGGTGTCGTTGTCGGCATAGTCAAATTCCTCTTCATAACTGCGGACGGCCTCCGCCACCAGCTTTCTCTCCTCGTGGGAGAGGCCGATGATCTCCGTGGCCATAATAATATTGTAGGCGCTGTCGCTCACGTTTCGGGTGCTGATAAACTTTCCGCATCCGTGGATGATCGCCGCGATCTGCAGGAGAAGACGGTCTCTTCCGCTGAGCCCGTGATTCTTTTTCATCACGTCAAAAAGCTCCAGGGCCATTTTTTCCACACACTGGGGATGGCTCCCGCCGCAGCGGTAACGTTTGGCCATGTTCCGGGAGGTGGTCAGGATATCCTCGTCAAAATTATGGGTGAAATGCAGCTTCTTGATATTGTGGGCATACTCGGCAGCAGTGCCGTCGCACATGCGCACTCCCGGGATCCAGATCATCTCCGCCCCGGTCATCTCCACCACGCGGCAAAAAATCACGGCCGCGGGCATCAGAAGAGATGCATAGCCTGCATTGACGCCGAAACGTTCCTCGATAAACTCGGAAGCCTCTATGCGGTCCGTCATGCCGTTGTCCACCTCGTCTCTTGCCAGGTACAGGATCAGCTCTCCGATGGCGATGAGATTTTTGATCCCCCTGTTTTTCATGTCCCGGTCTCTCAGATACATCTTCTTGTAAGTTTCCAGTTCCTTGTCCACGATCTCCTCTACCAGGGATTTCTGCTGCCAGCCGGCCGCAGGGATCCTGGACAGAAGTCCTCCGATGCGCATAACCCCCAGAGGCAGATTCTGGGTGGATACCAGACTGTCTTTATCAAACAGGGAAATCTGCATGCTTCCGAAACTGACATCCACGATAGCCGTCCCTTTCTGGATGATCTTCTGGAACTCCGCCTCCTTCATGGCCACGGCCTTGTAGGTCAGAAGCCTCTGCTCCGAGTTGCTTAAGATCCTGACCTTGATCCCTGTCCTCACCCGGATCTGCTCCAGTATGATGTGGCTGTTCTTGGCCACTCTCATGGCTGTGGTGGCGTAGGCCCGGTAATCGCTGACCCCGTAAGCCTTCATGACTCCGGTAAAATCTCCCAGAATCCTGCACATCTCGTCCACCAGCTCATAGCTGATCTTTCCCGTGCTGTAGGTGTTTTTTCCCAGAGCAATGACATGGCGCAGGTGTTCCACCTGGCGCAGCCCGTTTTTGGCCGTGATCTCATAGATCCCCAGTTCCAGCTTAAAGGAGCCTACGTCGATTGCCGCAAATAATTGTGATGCCATATCTTTCCTTCTCCTCCTCCCCGACAATGCTTAACGGTCGCCTGATATGTGTGTGATAAACTGAACTGCCGTCCGCCCCGACAGGCCGCCGTGATACAGTTCCCACTTGTTGGCCTCCTGATACAGTTCCTCCAACGGCATGTGGATCCCATGTCTCTCCGCCAGAACTCTGACGATATTCTGAAACTCTTTTTTATCCGGGGAGCCGTAATAGATAGTCACCCCGAATCTGGCCACCAGGGACAGCTTCTCCTGGACCGTGTCATTGACATGAAGCTCGTCATCCAGTTCCCGCTTGTCGCTGAACTTCTCTCTGATCAGATGACGCCTGTTGGATGTGGCGTAAATCAGCACATTCCCCGGCCTTCTCCCCAGCCCGCCTTCAATTATTGCCTTCAGATACTTGTATTCCAGTTCACTCTCCTCAAAAGACAGATCATCCATGTAGATGATGAACCTGTAATTTCTGTCCTGGATCTGTTCCAAGATAGATGAAAGGGAGTGGAACTGATGCTTGTAGACCTCGATAATCCTCAAGCCCCGGTCATAGTATTCATTTAAAACAGCTTTGATGCTGGAGGACTTGCCCGTGCCTGCATCTCCGAAGAGCAGCACATTGTTGGCCGGCTTTCCCTGGATAAACCGCTCCGTGTTCTCAATAAGCTTCTGTTTCTGCAGCTCATAGCCGATGATGTCCTTCAGATACACATGCTCCACGTTGACAATGGGCTCGATGACTGCCCTGTGGCGGTCCTCTATGATTCGGAACGCCTTGTTGAGGCCGAACTTGCCCACGCCGAATTCTTTGTAAAATCCCGACACTCCTCGGGCGAAGCTTTCCACATCCTCTGCCTGTGCCAGGGATACGGACAGTTCCAGGATGCGGTTTCGGATCCTCCGGTTAAAGATCCGGCTGCTCTCCCCAAAAGTGCGGAAACAGGACAGCTCCGACCACACGCAGCTTCCCGGTGTCAGCTTATCCAGGACCCGGATGTCTTTTTTGTACAGCTGCCACAAAACGGCAAAATCCTGTCTCGCCAGCGTGGACAATGTTCCTCCCTGATCCCCGCGGATCTCACAGGAGATACTGTAGGCGTTCTCATGGTTGGCCAGGCACAGGGCAAGAAAGCAATGCCACAGATTTCCCTCAAATCCGTACTCTGCCGCCAGCTCGATCAGCTGATTGGCCAGGATATAGGGATCCGGAATCTCGTCCTGTTCTCTGGTCCCCCACAAAAGCTGGACCATGTTGTCGTACAGCTGCTGATATCTGAAATTCCGGTAAATGATCAATTGTGGTGTATTCATAGTCTCTTCTCCGATTTTAATAGTTTCCCAGAACCTTTAAGTTGGCCGCCTCCTCAGACATGGCCTTCAGAGCGTTCTCGACGGAAGGATCGCTTAAGTTGCCTTCGATATCCACGAAGAAGCGGTACTCCCAGTTTCTCCCCTCCACGGGCCGGGATTCGATCATCCTCATGTTTACTCCGTTGTAGATCAGGTTCCCCAGCATGTTGTAAAGAGTCCCGCTTTTGTGGGGAAGCTCGAAACAGAGACTTATCTTCCGGGCATCTCTGCTGTAGATACGGTTTCTGGACAGGATCAGAAACCGGGTGGCATTTGCCCGGTTATGATTGATGCCCGATGCCAGAGCCTCCAGGCCGTAGAGTCTGCCTGCAGCCTGGCTGGCCACTGCAGCCTGGCTCCTGTCCTGATCCTCAATGATCTTTTTGGCGGCCACAGCCGTATTCTCCACACTGATCTGTCTCCACTCCGGGCGGGCATTGAGATATTCGCTGCACTGCAGAAGGGCCTGGGGATGAGAGTACACGGACCGGATATCCCTGATGTCTGAGCCGGGAAGTCCCAGGAGCATGTGATGGACCGGAATGCAGATCTCGGCCACGATCACATTGGCATGGCGGATGAGAAGGTCATAGTTGGAACTGACCGCCCCTGCGGAGGAATTCTCGATGGGAATCACCGCATAATCCGCCTTTCCGGACTCGGCATCCTCCATGGCCTCCTCCCATGTCTTCACATGATAGCAGCACGCGTCTTCCCCGAAATAGGCCAGAGTGGCCTCATGGCTGTAAGCCCCTTCCACTCCCTGATAGACCACCTTCACTCCCCTGACAGGGATGTGATCTGTCCTGACAAATCCCAGCTCCGTCTTCTGACCGTTCTGCTCCAACAGACGGTACTGGAAGCGCCGGCTGATAGTCATCAGCTGGGTAAACAGCTCCTCTGCCGCCTGACCGTTAAATTCTCCGTGGGCCAGCTTTCGGACGGAAGCGATCTTGGCCTGTTCCCTCTCTTTGTCAAAGACCTGCTTCCCTGTCCTGATCTTAAACTCCGCCACATCTCCCACAAGTTTCATTCTCTCTTCAAAGAGCCGGACGATCTCTCTGTCGATCACATCCAGCTGATCCCTGATCTGCAGTAAATCCATCTAGTTTTCCTCTCTCAGCTCTTTTTCTTTTAACAGCATGTCCAGGATCATGTCTCTGGCACAGGCTCCGGCCACTTTTTTCTTCTCCATGGGCAGCACCCGGATCCCATCCCTTGCAGAGTCCTGAGAGCCGCCTTCCTCCCCGGAGGATGCCGGAAGATGCCCTCTGGCAGGTATGATAAAAGGCTCGCCGAACTCGATCGTCACCTGGGAAGAGCAGATCCTGGGGTAATGGCTCTCAAAAGCCTCGGCCGTACCGGTGATGGCCACCGGAACCACGGGACACCCGGTCTTCTCCGCGATCTTCAGGCTGCCTTCTTTAAAGGGCATCAGATCCAGGTAATTTTCCGCATCGTTTCTGGTGCCTTCCGGAAAGCTCCACACGGAGATACCGTTTTTCACATGGTCCACTCCTTCCATAATGGCTTTCAGTCCCTCCCGGATGTTTTCTCTGTCCAGAAAGAGACAGTTGACGTTTCTCATCCAGTTGGACAGAAGGGGGATCTTCTCCATCTCCTTCTTTGCCATGAAGCCCATGAGAGTGGTCACTGTGGTATAGCCCACCAGGATGTCAAAATAGCTTCTGTGGTTGCCTACATAGAGCACCGGTCTGTCCTTTGGAACATTCTCCATCCCCTTTACGGTTATATGTATGCCTGCTACTTTCAGGATAAAACGAAACATAAACTGAACGACAGCCAGACTCTGCCGGTTCTTTTTCTCAGGATCTTTCTTCCCGATATATCGCTCCACTATGAGAACAGGAATACTGAAGATCAAAAACAGAATAACGATGGACGCTACAAGAATAAATTTTAACATGATTTTCATTCTCCCGTCAGAAACGGGCCCCTCCTTACCACATGTATTATATAAAAAGAAAGACGCAAATACAAGTCTATGCGCCTTTCTTTTTTGTAATTTGTTCGAATAAAAGTCCCGTCAGGAACCACAGGGGAGCGAAGTCCAGACGGATCAGTCCGTTGACGTTCATCTGACGGCCGCTGTAGTCCCACGGACAGATGCCTCCGGCCCGCAGACAGATGCCGGTCAGGTATTCTGCCGTAAAGATCAGGACCATGTACAGGACCCCGTGGCGCATCACCCGGTCGGCAGCTCTTGGCACGTCTGTGGGCCCGGCCTTGAGCCAGGTATCCACAGCCTGTCCGATGGGGGCCAAAAGTGCGCCCATACCGTAGATGGGAAACATCAGAAGGGAAGTCCTGCCCATGAGCCGCCAGTCATGGAGGGCCATGGATTCCAGGGAAGTAAAGATTACCTCCAGACACCAGCCGGCGACGCCGCACCGGCAGAAATTTCTGCTCAGTTCTTTTAATCTGTATGACGTGTTCATAAGGGCAGTATGTGCGGGAGAAGGTGTTTTTATACCATTGATTTTCTCTCCGCCTCCCCCTTGCCATAAAAATCTTCATGGTTTATACTTTTAAAAAAATCATATACTATTTGAAAATGGGAGGTATGAACCATGAACACGATTCCAAGAGACCCTGTGATGCTGTTAAGCTATTTAAACACCCAGCTGCGGGATTTCTATCCTTCTTTTCAGGAGTGCTGCAGCTGTCTGGACCTGGACCCGGCCGGGATCCAGAAGACGCTGGAGAGCATCGGTTACCGGTATGATCCGGAGAAAAACCGGTTTCTGTAGGTCTGACAGCCTGCCATCCGGGACTTTGTTTGTAAGGAAATGATTCTATGGAAGTAATATGGGAAATACTGGAACAGATCCCCCGGCAGTCCTTCCAGGTCTGGCTGTGGATGATGGATCACCTGCTGTATATCAATTTGTTTTTATCGGTACTTATCGTCTTCTTTCAGAGAAGAGACCCAAAGGCCGTGTGGACCTGGCTTCTGGCCCTGTATTTTGTGCCGATCTTCGGCTTTCTCCTCTATCTTCTGCTATGTCAGGATTTCCGGAAAAACCGGATGTTCCGGGTAAAGGAGGTGGAGGACCGGCTGCGCTGTTCGGTGAAGACCCAGGAGGAAGCCATATGGGACCGGACGGTCCGGCTCCATGACATGCGGTATCTGGAGTACGAAAACCTGGTGCTCTATAACCTGGAGACCTCCGGAGCCGTGCTGACCGACGATAATCAGGTAGATATCTTCACTGACGGAAAAGAAAAATTTAACGATCTTATCGGAGAACTGGAACAGGCCAGGGAATATATCCATATCCAGTACTACATCATCAAAAACGACCAGGTTTTCCGGCGGATCATCCCTGTTCTCAAGAAAAAGGCCGCCGAAGGCGTGGAGGTACGGATCCTCTGTGACGGTATGGGGGGACGTTTTATGCCGAAACGGGTCTGGAGAGAGCTGGAAGCATCCGGAGTCAAGGTGGGAGAATTCTTTCCCGCCATCCTGGGCCGTCTTCAGCTGCGGGTCAACTACCGGAACCACCGAAAGATCGTGGTCATCGACGGACGGATCGGATATGTGGGAGGCTTTAATATCGGACGGGAATATATCTCGGAAGATCCCGGGTTCGGCTACTGGCGGGATACCCACTTAAAGCTTCGCGGAAGCGCGGTCTACAGCCTGCAGATCCGGTTTGCCCTGGATTGGAATTATGCGGTAAAGGAAAATCTGTTTAAAGAAGGCAGATATTTCGGCCTTCATGACGGGCAGTCTCCGGACCGGTCCGACGTTTCGGCCCCGCCTGACCGGACCGGCCGCCATGTGGCTGTCCAGATCATCAGCAGCGGACCGGATGCCAGCAACCGCCAGATCCGCAACAATTATCTCCAGCTGTTCAACAAAGCCAAAAAGCATATCTATATCCAGACTCCTTATTTCGTTCCCGACGATGCGGTCCTGTCCGCCTTAAAGATGGCCGCCGAGTCCGGGGTGGATGTGCGCCTGATGATCCCCTGTAAGCCGGACCACCCCTTTGTCTACTGGGCCTCCTACTCCTATGTGGGCGATCTTCTTGCGGTGGGAGCCAGATGCTATACCTATGAAAACGGATTTCTCCACGCCAAAGTGGTCACCGCAGACGGTCTGGTCAGCTGCTGCGGGACAGCCAATATGGACATCCGAAGTTTTGAGCTGAATTTTGAGGTCAATGCCACCATCTTTGACCCCGAGACCACCGGGCGTCTGGAACAGGCATTTCTTAAGGATCTGGACCATTGTCTGGAGATCACCAAAGAGCGATACAGGGCACGCAGCATGTGGATTCGCGGGAAGGAGCAGTGCAGCCGGCTGTTATCGCCTCTGCTGTAAAGAAGAACAGGTAGTCAGGCCCTTTAATTTATGATAGACTTTAGGCAACAACACAGAAAGGGATGGAATTATCTATGAAACGGATCCTTCTCATCGCTACCGGGGGAACCATTGCCTCCAAACGCAGCGACACCGGACTGAAGCCTCTCATCTCCTCAGAGGAGCTTTTATCCTATGTTCCCGGCGTCCGGCAGTTCTGCCGGACGGATGCACTGCAGCTGTTCAACATCGACAGCACCAATATCCAGTCGGACCACTGGCTGGCCATGGCGGCGGCCATAGAAGAACATTATAACGATTATGACGGGTTTGTGATCTGCCACGGAACAGACACCATGGCCTACACCGCCGCGGCCCTGTCCTATCTGATTCAGAATTCTCCAAAGCCCGTGGTGATCACCGGTTCCCAGAAGCCCATTGACATGGAGATCACGGATGCCAAGACCAATCTGACAGACAGCCTCCGCTTTGCCTCCTGCGGCCGGTCCCATGGGGTGAACATCGTATTTGACGGCAAGGTAATCGCCGGAACCAGAGGGAAAAAGGAACGGACCAAAAGCTATGATGCATTTTCCAGCATCAACTTTCCCTACATTGCCGCTATTCAGGAAAGCCAGATCTTATTCTATCTGGATGACAGGGAACAGATCAGAGAGCCGGTCTCCTTCAGCCATCACTTAAATCCGAAAGTCGGACTTTTAAAGCTGATTCCGTCCATGGATGCCACTGTCCTTGACTATATGGCCGGTCACTATGATGCCGTCATCATCGAGTCTTTCGGCGTAGGCGGTCTTCCGAACTACGAGACCGGCGGATATTATTCCGTGGTGGAAAAATGGATCTCCCTGGGAAAGATCGTGGTCATGACCACCCAGGTGACCAACGAGGGCAGCAACATGTCCGTCTATGAGGTGGGGCGCAGCATCAAATATGAGTTCGGTCTTCTTGAATCATATGACATGACCCTGGAGGCCACGGTGACCAAGCTGATGTGGATTCTGGGACAGACCAGGGACCGGGAAGAAGTCCGCCGGCTCTTCTACCGCACCGTCAACCGTGATATCCTGTGGAAGGTTTCAGGAGGCGGCGAGGCGTAGAGATGTCTGCAGATGCCAAAAAGCGGCGGGGATCCGAAAAAACAGGATCCCTGCCGCTTTTTTGTCACAGCCCCGTGGATGGGAAGCCGCCTTCCATGCCCGATTATCTACCGGTCCGCCTCTGCACGGACTGTCAGCTTCTGGCCGTCTTCTGTTGTATCTATGATGATGACGTCTCCCGCTCTGACCTGATCCTGGAGGATGATCCTGGCCGCCAAAGTCTCCACATACTTCTGCAGATATCTCTTCAGGGGCCTTGCGCCGTAAACCGGGTCATATCCGTGTTCCACCACAAAGGCCTTCGCCCTGTCTGTCAGATCCATCCGAATCTCCCTCTGTTCCAGACGTTTGTTGGTATCGGCGATCATCAGTGTAACGATGCTGCCGATATTCTCTCTGGTCAGGGGCTTAAAGAGGATGGTCTCGTCCAGACGGTTTAAAAACTCCGGTCTGAAATGGGCCCTCAGATCTCCCATGACCAGATCCTCCGCCTCTTTCGTGATATTCCCCTGTTCGTCGATGCCCTCCAGCAGGTACTGGGAACCAATGTTGGAAGTCATGATGATGATGGTATTCTTAAAGTCCACCGTCTTTCCTGTGGAATCCGTGATCCTTCCGTCGTCCAGCACCTGAAGCAGGACATTAAATACATCCGGATGGGCCTTCTCCACCTCGTCAAACAGTACCACACAGTAAGGCTTTCTCCTCACGGCCTCCGTCAGCTGTCCGCCTTCGTCATAGCCTACATATCCTGGAGGCGCCCCGATGAGACGGGCCACGGAATGCTTCTCCATGTACTCACTCATATCAACGCGGACCATGTTGGCCTCATCGTCAAACAGGCTCTCCGCCAACGCCTTTGCCAGTTCCGTCTTTCCCACGCCTGTGGGCCCCAGAAACAGGAAGGAACCGATGGGCCTGGTAGGATCCTTGATCCCGGCTTTGGACCGGATAATGGCCTCCGTTACCTTTTCCACGCCCTCATCCTGGCCCACTACCCTGCGGTGGAGAACCTCATCCAGGTGCAAGGTCTTGCTCCTCTCGCTTTCTGTCAGTTTGGCCACAGGGATCCCTGTCCATCTGGAAATGATGCGGGCGATCTCATCCTCCGTAACACTCTCGTGAACCAGACTCAGATCCTGGTTCCTGATCTTCTCCTCCTCTTCCTCCAGCTGTTTCTTAAGTTCCGGAAGCTTTCCGTACTGGAGACGGGCCGCCTTCTCCAGGTCATATTCCTGCTGTGCCTGGGCGATCTCCCGGTTGGTGGTTTCGATCTCCTCCCTCAGGGAAGAAAGCTTCTCCACGGATGTCTTCTCATTCTCCCACTGAGCCTTCCTGCCGGTAAATTCGTCGTGGAGCTCCGCAAGCTCTTTCTGAAGAGTCTCCAGACGATCCTGGCTCAACCGGTCCGTCTCCTTCTTCAGGGCCGCTTCCTCGATCTCCATCTGCATGATCCTCCGGGACAGCTCATCCAGCTCCGCCGGCATGGAATCCAGTTCCGTCTTGATCATGGCACAGGCCTCATCCACCAGGTCGATGGCCTTATCGGGGAGAAAACGGTCGGAAATATACCGGTCCGACAGTATGGCCGCCGATACCAGCGCCGAGTCGGTGATCTTCACTCCGTGGAACACCTCGTACCGCTCCTTTAAACCTCTGAGGATGGAAATGGTGTCCTCCACCGCCGGCTCTGCCACCATGACCGGCTGGAACCGCCGCTCCAGAGCCGCATCCTTCTCGATATATTTTCTGTACTCATCCAGAGTGGTGGCGCCGATACAGTGGAGCTCTCCTCTGGCCAGCATGGGCTTTAACATGTTGCCTGCATCCATGGACCCTTCTGTCTTTCCGGCTCCTACGATGGTATGCAGCTCGTCGATGAACAGGATGATCTGCCCGTCGCTTTCCCGGACCTCTTCCAGAACCGCCTTCAGACGCTCCTCAAACTCGCCTCTGTACTTGGCTCCGGCCACCAGGGCTCCCATATCCAGGGCAAACAGTTTCTTGTCCTTAAGCCCTTCGGGCACATCTCCCCGGACGATTCTCTGAGCCAGCCCCTCCACCACGGCGGTCTTGCCGACGCCGGGTTCGCCGATGAGCACAGGATTGTTCTTGGTCTTCCTGGACAGGATCCGGACCACGTTGCGGATCTCGCTGTCCCTGCCGATGACAGGATCCAGCTTCTGCTGTCTGGCCCGCTCCACCAGATCATAGCCGTACTTTTCCAGAGTGTCGTAGGTGGCTTCCGGGTTGTCGCTGACTACTCTCTGATTGCCCCGCACCGTAACCAGGGCCTTTAAAAAGCTTTCTCTGTTGATCCCGTACCGGCCAAACAGCTCTTTCATGGTCCTGGACGGATGCCGGATCATGGACAGAAAGAGATGCTCCACGGATACGTATTCGTCCCCCATGGCTTTGGCTTCATCTTCTCCATGGATCAGGACCTTATTCAGATCATTGCTCATATACAGTTTCCCGTCTCCGCTGACCTTCGTAAGCCGGTTTACTGCCTGGGCCGCCTCATCGGTAAACAGCTCTCCGGAAATGTTCATCCTGGTGATCAGCTTCAGGATCAGGCTGTCCTCCAGGGTCAGCAGGCTGTAAAGCAGATGCTCCTGCTCCAGCTGCTGGTTGCCGTGGTCATAGGCCAGTTTCTCACAGTTCTGTACTGCTTCCACAGATTTCTGGGTAAATTTATTGATATTCATATTCGCTCCTCCTTTGGAACAAGACGAAATTGGTATGTCTCATATGTTCTAGGCGGAGTATAACACATGTTGTTAGCACTGTCAATAGGTGAGTGCTAATTTTTTTAATTCCGATCCCTGCCTTCCGCTCCCATCTGAAGCTTTACCCTGATGATCCTCCTTAAAGACTGGTCTATCCTCTCCATGGTCAGTTCCCCGTCCCGGACCGCCTGGATCACCCCGTAATAAGCCTCTTTCAGATCCGCTGGCATCAGGATCATGTCTGCCCCTGCCTGAAGAGATCTCACTGCCGCCTCCGCGGCAGAATACTGCTTTGTAACGGCCCCCATATCCATGGCGTCGGTGATAATGATCCCCTCATACCCCATTTCTTCCCGCAGCAGGTCATGAAGAATGGCCGGTGAAAGCGAAGCCGGCGTGTTGTCCCCGGCAATGCCGGGGAGGGACACATGACCTGCCATGATCATGGGAACTCCCTGGCGGATTCCCTCCTGAAACGGGATCAGGTCACAGATTCTCAGTTCCTCCAGAGTCTTATCCGTACAGGCATATCCCTCATGAGTATCCTCCGCCGTCCCTCCGTGGCCCGGAAAATGCTTATAGACACTGAGGATCCCCTGTTCCCGGAGGCCCCGGGCCAAAGCCAGACACATATCCGATACCAGCTGAGGATCGGAACCGAAGGATCGGCGTTTTACCACCTGGTTGTCCGGGTTGCTGAGTACATCGGCCACAGGCGCAAAATCAACATTAAATCCCATCCGTGACAGGTAGGTCCCCATGGTCCTGCCTGTATCATAAGCCGTCTCCGCATCCCCTGTCTTTCCGATGTCGGACATGTCCCCGATATAGGGTACCTGAAACCTGTCATTTTTTGTAATGCGGGCCACGGTCCCTCCCTCTTCGTCAATGCAAAGAAACATGGGCAGGTTCACCCGCTCCATGCTGTAGATCTGGACATTTTTCGTCATGGCACTCACCTGGTCTTCGGACCGCAGATTTGCCCTTGCATAGATAAAACCGCCTACCGGGATCTCATTGATGGCCTCTCTGGTCATATCTCCTGCTGCGGTCACACATGACACCCCGTCTATGAGAGATTCCGGCATCACGATAAACAGCTGGGCCGCCTTGTCCTCCAGAGTCATGGAACGGATATATTCTTCAATGGTTTCTTCTGAAACAGTCCCTGCCTCCCCTTCCTGCCGGGCTGCATTCTCATCCTCTGTATCCTGCCCCGGTTCGGTTTCGGCCGCCGTCTGTTTCTCCGGTTCTGTCTCGGTCTCTGCCCGTCTCTCCGGTTCTGTGTCCAAAATCTGTTCCTGTTTCCCTGCCTCCGATTCCCCGGCCCCCGGACTGTTGTCAGGCCGGAAGCGGACACAGCCGCAGCAGGCCGTTACCAGGATTGCCGCCCATAGCCACAGCCGTTTTTTAATCTTCATGATCCTGTCTCCTGTTCTTCGTAGTCTGTCTCATTATCTCTCTTGTCCGGGAACTTTGTCAAGCCGCAGCCCGCCGCTGAAGGAGATGATTGCAATCTGTGCCAGATAGTGCTAAAATATCCATTGCCTGGGGCATCAAAATATTTATAAGCAAAGGAAGGAGTTTTCAAGAGTATGAAACCAAATGAAAGTGCAAAATTTGAACGGTTCGGGAGCTTTTTTTTCCTGCTTCTGCTGGGTCTTGGCATTGTTCTGCCGGCCCTCTTATCACTGGCGGCATGTATCGGCCACGGAGCATTCCGAATGGACGTATTCCTGCCTATGACACTGGTGTTCATGTTTATGATATGGATTATCCTGATCATGCTCATCGGCTACGGCAACCTGACCTCCATATTCGTAAAACGCACTGCCAAAAACATCGACAGCCTGCCCTACCAGTTTAACAGTTCTTTTAAAGGAAGAGGAGGCATACTGTACATAGATGTGGAAAACGGGATGATCGCCTTTATCTCCGCCTACAATCCCATGAAGATCCAGGTTTTCAACGCAGCCCGCATCGGCGGCGCCCGGACTGTGGCTTCCGCCATGACAGGGATCCGTTTTGTATTCTATCTGGACGGTAAGAAGGTCTCCATGCCTACTCTTCTTACCAACAAGATCGTCAGCACCAAATCCGGTATCGGGGCCGAGGCTGTATCCAAAGCCGACACCTTTGTAACTCTTCTGCTGACGGCCAAGGCCCGGGCAGAAGGAAAGATGTGATCATGGAAACTCTCATATATAATCTGCCGGAGATCGTCTTTGGCATCGTTGCCCTGGTTACAGCCATACTTTTCATCGCTTTTATCAGAGAGCGCATTCTCTGTTCACGGGGAGAGACTCCCTGTATGCACTGCAAGACCGCTGCTTCCAGGATCGTCACCCCCGCCTATCTGTTTCTGCTTCCTGTTTCTTTTGACGCCAGGTACACAGACCCGGAAAATTATCTCCTTTCCCACATGCAGCCTGTCCTGGGAAAAGGTCAGATTCCGACAGGGCGGAGAGCCTGTCATCTGGATGTTTACCAGTGCAGCAAATGCGGCAGGAAACAGGTTGTCATCACAGACTTTTTACAGGTCCGGGGAGAAGAAAATCCGGAGGGAACTTATGTTTTTGCTTACGAGGCATTTCGGCCTCTGATCGAGAGATGGGAAGCCATAGGCAGACGGCCTGACGCCAATATCTGACAACGGGAAAGGAATATTGAATATGAAAAGCAAGATTGTTAAATTTCTGGAATTTGTGATGGTGATTATCGCCCTGATCGTGGGGGCAGTTGTGGCCAGAAACATGCGGGTAGAATCCCTGCTCCGGGGGAAAGAGGAACCCGTTTCTCTGTCCACGGCAGAAAGCGGATATTATGAAGATTATGTGGGACTGCCTGCCGGCGATGACATCCCCAGAATCACCACCGCCCAGGAATGGGAAGACACCTGGGCAGTGTCCTGTGTGACCATTGAACCGAAAAAGATCATCTCCACCGGCATCGGCACCCGCAACCCCTGGATCGGAGAGTATTCTTACAGCAGGCGGGGCGGGACCAGGAGAAAACCTCAGGTGAATACCATGACCCTGGATCTGCTGGGAGACTACAGCGAATATTTTCTGCTCCAGCTGCCCGATGACTCCTATATCCTGGCTCAGATGTCCTCGGATGACGCCAGAAGCATAAAAGCAGGAAAAAAGGTTACTCTTCCCATCGGCAAAAAAGGCGGCGTCTACCAGCAGGCCCTGGACAATATTGCGGACCTGTGCCGTGAATATGACGTGTACACGGAAGGCATATTCTACTGTGTCAACGACCAGTGGAATGCGGAACACCACATTATGGTCCAGCTGGCCAGGCTTGGGATCGGATTTCTGGTGACCATTGTTCTGGGCGCCATCCTCGTTACGATCCTGGATAAGATCATGAAGGTGAAAGATTAAGGAAGAAGTTTATTGAAAACAAACGGCAGGAGGATCCATGGTCCCCTGCCGTTTTCCGTCAGAATCTTTTCCTATTCTTTCTCCCCTGTATGGGTAACGATTCCGTTTTTATCAGAGGAATAATAAGTGTCGTCGGAGTCTGTTTTCACAGAAAGGTCAACGATCATCCCGAAACTGAAAGAATATGGAAAGATTTCGTTAAGATCAATATAACGGTTCATGGAACTCCTCCTTACGATAAGTAAGGTATCACACGCCAGCGGCTTTTGGGCTGAAAAAAATTACGAAAAGAGAGAATTGTGATATTTTCTTTTCTGTGATAAACTGAAACCATTCCGCAACAGAGAAGGAGACAGACACTGCTATGGTGAAAGACATGACAGAGGGGAATATTCCCCGGCACCTTATTGATTATGCGATTCCCCTGATCCTGGGGAATCTGTTCCAGCTGACTTATAACGCCGTCGATTCCATCATCGTAGGCAGGTTCATCGGAAAGGAAGCCCTGGCCGCCGTGGGCACCGCCAGCCCGGTCATGAACATCATTATCCTGGGAATCTCCGGAATCTGCATCGGCTCTTCCGTGCTTATGAGCAACTTTTTCGGGGCGAAGAAAGAAGAACTGGTAAAGAAGGAGATGGCTACCACTGCCGTGTTCGGAGTATACTTCTCTCTGATCATCGTGGCTCTGGGAATCCTGGTAACTCCTCCCCTCCTGAGGGCTCTCCATGTTCCCGCAGAGATCCTGGACACTGCCTCCGTATACCTGAGGATCATCTTTCTGGGAGCGCCTTTTACTTTCTTTTACAACGCCGTTGCCTCGGCCCTCAAGAGCGTGGGCGATTCCAAAACGCCTCTCAAATTCCTGGCATTCTGTTCCGTGCTCAACGGAGTCCTGGATGTGATCTTTATCGGTATCTTTCATTTTGGCATCGTCTGCTCCGCAGTGACCACGGTGGTGGCGGAGGCTCTGTCGGCCATTTTGTGCATCTTCTATGTATACCGCAACATCCCCCTGCTTCAGCTGAGACCAGGGGAATTTCAGCTGGACAGATCCCTGCTGAAACAGACTCTCCAGTACGGCAGCGTCACCGCGCTGCAGCAGTCCTGTCAGCCTGTGGGAAAGCTTCTGATCCAGGGAGCCGTAAATCCCATGGGCGTTGACGTCATGGCAGCGTTCAATGCAGTGGAAAAGATCGATGCCTATGCCTTTATCCCTGAACAGAGCATCTCTCACGCCATCACCACCTTCGTGGCGCAGAACTCCGGCGCCCGCAACGAAGAGCGGATCCGGAAGGGCTTTCGGACCGGCATGATCCTGGAATTCTGTTACTGGATCCTGATCTGCACCACCACCCTTGTCCTGCGTGTGCCTTTTATGAAGCTTTTTGTAGGCGGCGCTTCGGATATCGTGGCTCTTGGAAGCAGCTATCTGGGTATCATGGCATTTTTCTATCTTTTCCCCGGCTTTACCAACGGGATGCAGGGATATTTCCGGGGGAGAAAACACATGAAGATGACTCTTCTGGGCACCTTTATCCAGACCAGCCTGAGGGTGGTGTTCGTGTACGTGCTGACTCCGAAGATGGGGCTTCCCGGAGTTGCTTTCGCCTGTGCCGCCGGCTGGGCCATGATGCTGGCGGTGGAGATCCCCTATTATCTCAAATCCTTTTCCTCCAAAACCACCTTCACTGCCTGATCTATGGTGAATCCGTTCTCCCTCACCAGGCAGTCCCGGGCCAGGATCGTCACCCCTGCCCTCCCGGCTTCCGCCAGTGCCCGGGCAAATTCTCTGTGCATCCGGAAGTTAGGACAGAAGCAGGTTACGCCTTTCATCTGGATGACAAAGAGCACATAGGCGGCATATCCCTCTTTTACGGCCCCGGCGAGCTCCTGCAGATGCTTCACTCCCCGCTCCGTCGGTGCATCGGGAAACATGGCCATACCGTCAGCTTCCAATGTCACTCCTTTTACTTCTATAAACGCAGGCTTCCCCTCTATGGAACATGCCAGGTCAAAGCGGGACTGTCCGTAGGTCACCTCTCTGCGGATCTGTTCCGGCCTGCTGCCTGTGGCCTTCTCAAACCCTCCGCTTTCCAGCCACTCTGCCGCTGCCTCGTTAGGAGCCTGGGAGTCCATATTGATCAGGAGATCTCCCTTATATACGGCAACGATGGAATATTCTGTCTTCCTGCCCTGCTCTCTGGCCCGGGGATGATATTCCAGGATGACCCTGGCGCCGGGGACCAGCAGTTCCCGGCACCTGCCTGTATTTTTCACATGAACCCGGTGTTTCTTCCCGTCGATCTCCACAAAGGCCACAAACCGGTTGGGCCTTTCTCTGAATATCCCTTTTTTCACATGTTTATACTCCATGATCTCACGTCCTGTTCCTTTTCTGCATATTTTGGTTATAAGTATGTTCGTTTTCGGTGAAATTTCTATGGTGCTTCCATTGAGCAAGATAGATCCGGGGGAAAAGGTAAGAGTAGTCTGGGTCGCCAGCGAAAAACACATGGCGGACCGGCTGGCAGATCTTGGCTTTGTCCCCGATGAAGAAATCTCCTGCGTCCTGAAAGGACGTCAGGGGGGAATGCGCGCCTATCTGGTGCGCAACGCAGTCATCGGACTGCGGGAAGAAAACAGCAATGAGGTCTTCGTTCAGACCGGCAGAGACCAATGACGGTCCTGCGCACAGAAAAAGGCAGCCATATCCTGACTGCCTTTTGTTCTGTCCTTCTCTATTCACCATCCACATCCATGTTCACTGCAACACTGATGGCGCCCGAAACCGTAGACATGGCCGAGATCACCGCAAACAGGATAATCAGAAGCCCGCCGCCCATCATCAGCAGGAAAAAGGCGCTCTCTTCATCTTCCGCCTGATCGGCCTGTTCCTCCTGAACAGCCCGGGTCTCTGTCTGCACCTGAGATGCATAAGCCTCCGCAGCCGGTACTGCCGCAGACATGCACAGGCACATCATAACCATAATCATCACTTTCTTCAGCTTATTTAACATATAGCAGGATACTCCTTCCTTCTCACACTACTGCTAGTCAGTATACCACAATTACAGAAAAAAAGAAATACCCAGGCACTTATTGTTTTCGATTTTCATAAAGTAATCCTAAGGCTGACTGTTCAGAAACTGTATGGAGGAATCCTATGGATAATCATCAGATGGTGGCGGCCCTGGCGGGCAATCCCAATGTAGGAAAAAGCACCATTTTCAATGGGCTGACCGGCTTAAGACAGCATACGGGCAACTGGGCAGGTGTGACCGTGGCAACTGCCAGGGGAGAATTCACCTGCAGCGGCAGGACCTGCCTGGTCGTAGATCTGCCCGGTACTTATTCTCTCAACACTCATTCCAGAGAAGAAGAAGTGGCGAAGCAATACTTATGTTCCAAAGAGGCAGACGCCGTGGTGGTCGTAGGGGATGCCACCTGTCTGGAAAGAGGGCTTCATCTGCTGAAACAGATCCTGTCCCTGGAACAGGTAAAGGATGAGGGGATCCCTCTGATCCTCTGTGTAAACCTGTGCGACGAAGCCAGAAAAAAAGGGATCGAGATCGATTTTGACCTTCTCCAGGATGTGCTGCAGTTTCCCGTAGTGCCCTGCTGTGCCAGATGCGCCGGGGATCTGACCCGCCTGAAAGAGACCATCCTGTCCTGCAGCGGTGTCAGAGGCCACTATGAATGTCTGGATTTTTCTCCGAAGCAGCTGGCCGCCGAGACGGTACATTATACCCGGACCAACTACCGGAAACGGGAAGAATTCATAGACCGGATCGTGACGGGACGGTTCACAGGAAGTCTGATCATGGTCCTTCTCCTCATGGGGGTGTTCTGGCTCACCATGACGGGAGCCAACTACCCTTCCGGCCTCCTCTGGGATCTCTTCTTCTCCATAGAAGAAAAACTGGCCCTGGGGCTGGCTGCCATGAAGGTTCCCGATCCCCTGATCCAGGCTCTGGTATACGGTATCTACCGGGTTCTGGCATGGGTTGTGTCCGTCATGCTGCCTCCCATGGCCATCTTCTTCCCTCTGTTTACTCTTCTGGAAGATCTGGGATATCTGCCCCGGGTAGCATTTCACATAGACCGCTCCTTCAAACGGTGCCGGGCCTGCGGCAAACAATGCCTGACCATGGCCATGGGGTTCGGCTGCAATGCCGCCGGGGTCATCGGCTGCCGGATCATCGATTCCCCCAGAGAACGGCTCATCGCCATACTCACCAACTCTCTGGTACCCTGCAACGGCCGGTTTCCCACCCTGTTTACCCTGATCACCTTGTTTTTCCTCACAGGGATCCAGGGAACCGCCGCCGGATCCCTGGTATCCGCCCTGCTGCTGACCGCCGCTATCCTGACAGGGGTCATGGCCACTCTGGGCTGCTCCTGGCTGCTGTCCCACACGCTTTTAAAGGGAATCCCGTCAGCCTTTACCCTGGAGCTTCCCCCCTACCGCCGCCCTCAGGTGGGAAAGGTCCTTGTCCGATCCCTCCTGGACAGAACCCTGTTCGTCCTGGGCCGGGCGGCGGCCATCGCCGCCCCCGCCGGACTGCTGATCTGGCTTCTGGCCAACAGCTTCTGGGGAGACAAAAGCCTTCTGCTCCATCTGACCGGTCTTTTTGACCCTCTGGGCCGGCTTATGGGACTGGACGGGGTCATCCTCATGGCCTTTGTGCTGGGCTTTCCGGCCAATGAAATCGTCGTTCCCATTATGCTCATGGCCTATTTACAAAGCGGCCAGCTGGTGGAGATGACCGATTCCTCCGCCCTTCTGACTCTTCTGATTCAGAACGGCTGGACCTGGAAAACCGCGCTGTCCATGATGATCTTCTGTCTGTTTCACTGGCCCTGCTCCACGACCTGTCTGACCATCAAAAAGGAGACAGGAAGCCTGAAGTGGACCGCCGTGGCCATAGCCCTGCCCACCTTGCTGGGCGTCCTTCTCTGTATGGCGGTCCACGGGATCACTCTGTGGATCTGACCTGAAAATCCTCTTTTATCACATTCCAGGCCGCTTCCTGGCTGTAATGATCTCTCACATACTTCCGGGTCCCCCGGCTCAGCGCAAGGCACCTGGCCGGATCGGTGTAAAGCTCTGCCAGAGTTTCCCCGAAAGCCCGGGCCTCATCTTCCACTGCCATCACTTCCCCGGCGCCGGCCAGTCCCTCGGCGCCGATGGAGGTGGTCACTATAGCGGCTCCGTTGTACATGGCTTCCACCACCTTGCCCTTGACTCCCGCGCCGTATCTCAGGGGAACCGCCACGATCCTGACGGAATCGTAGAGACGGGCCAGCTCTTCCTCGCTGACAAACCCTTTGATGACCACTCCGTTTCCGGGCTGTTCCAGAGCACGGATCTCGTCTGTCACCCGGGACCCTGCTACGTAGAAGGGCGGAATCTTTTCATGCCTCTCTTCCATCTTCCTGCGGATCACCGGATAGATCTCCCGCACAAACCACATGACCCCGTCGGCATTGGGCGGATGAGCGAATCCGCCTACAAACAGGATCCCTTCTCTCCCGGCAAAATCTTCGGGAATCTCCTGGCGGAAACGGTCATAGACATAAGCCACAATATCTTTCACCGGGATCTCCTCGTCCACGGCTTTAATGGCATCCCGCTCCACATAGGAAGGATAATAGGATACTGCCGCCTTATACATCAGAGACAGTTCCACGGACCGCCAGTAGGCCGCTGCCTGATGCCTGTCAGGATCTCCTGTGAGCTCATATTCTCTTCCTTCCCTCAGGAAATGCAGGTCATGGCCATAGTAGATCACCTTCATATTGGTGTTTTCTTTGATGTAATCTATATATTTGGAGGCAATATGGGGCCTGTTCAGGTAGGCGAACTGAATGTCGTCTCCATGATCCTTCAGCCAGTTCCAGATTCCCACCTGATACTCGGGGCCGTAGAGGATCTCAATGCCCATCTGCTGGAGCTGTGTGGAATAAGGCTCCTCATGAAGGAAATTATCTCCCAGAAACTTTACTGCATACCCCATATTCAGGAACATCTTCAGATACTGGTATGTGGTCCTGGAGCCTGCATCCTTGTCATAAGTGGGCACATAATGGTCTATGACCAGGATCATGGGCTTTCCCACAGTCCGCTCTCTGGCCCGGAATGGATCGGGATTTCCGTTGTTGACGCACTGACGGGAAAACTCTTTTGCCCATTTCTCTTTCAGCTTCTGGCTGTTTTCCACCTGATACCGCTTTAAGCCTGTGCCCTCCACGTCGGTTCCGTTGGAAACTCCCTCGTAGTGAATCACCTTTGAAAGAGGCTGATACACAACCCTGAAGCCGGCTTTCCGCACCTCAAAGGCCAGATCCGAATCCTCACAGTAGGCAGGCGCATATCGTTCGTCAAAGCCTCCGATCCGCTCCCACAGTTTCCGGGGCAGCAGGATGGCGGCGCCGGAAATATAATCCACATCTTTCACATAGTTGTACTCCGGTTTATCCGGATTATCCAGCCGTCCGTAATTCCACCCGGAGCCGTCGCTCCAGATGATGCCTCCTGCCTCCTGGAGCCGTCCGTCGGGATACACCAGCTTGGACCCCACCATGCCGATGGAGTCGTCTGACCGGATCAGGTTCACAAGAGAACTGAGCCAGCCTTCCGTAACCTGGGTGTCATTGTTTAAAAACATCAGATATCTGCCTCTGGCACAGGCGGCGGCATGATTGCAGTTGCGCAGAAACCCCTGGTTCGTCTCGTTTCTGCAGATCACCAGTCCTGCTGCATATTGGTCCAGATCCCTGGTGGCATCCGTGGACACATCGTCTGCTATGATCACCTCGTAGCTTACATCTTTGGTGTGTTCCAGGATGGAGACCAGACAGGCATAGGTATAGTGGATCTGATTGTATACGGGTATGATAATAGATACCTCCGGAGCCTCTTCCACGGGAAATACGAGTCTCCCGTGTTCCCGGTACTCGCTTCCGATGGCAAAGTCTCCTTCTCTTAAGTTCCTGCCTTCCTCTGAACCGTAAAATCTGGCAGACCGGACCGGATGGAGCACATATTCTTTCAGATAGGACATCTGTTTCCTCTCCCTGCTCCCTCTGGGGTATTTCTGGTTAAACTTCTCCCCCAGTTTTCTCCGGATCTTAAACACCACAGCCTCATGGCGGTTCAGATAGGTCAGGGTCTTCCCCATCTCTCCGATCTCATGGCGCAGGTCCCCGATCATGATCTCCAGATTGGTCACGTGATTCTGGGTCAGACGCTGGACTTCCGTCATCTTGCGGATGGTCAGATCTCTCTCTCCCAGCTGCATCCGAAGCTGTTCCAGTCGCTCCCTGGTCCTCTCCAGCTCTCCGTCCACCCTGGACAGTTCCTTCACGGTCTTGGCCTTTACATAGTAATTCTCCAGATAAATCTTCTGGTTCTCACCATGGACATAGTCCTGAAAATGTTTCTCCATATTCTGGTAAAGCTCTGCCAGATCTCTGGTGATCCCGAACTCCTTCAGCCAGGCCTCAGGGCTGTTATAATCTGTCAGAAGGCTCCGGTACTGGCGGAAGAAATAGAACAGGATCCGGTACCGGATGTACTCTGCGGGCACGGGGAATAAAAATACCCACTCATAGTCCAGACAGTACCGGTCCTCTCCGGACAGAAGGATATTTTCAAACAGCATATCGATATTGGAGACCTCCAGACTCTCCCACCCTGCGGGCCTCCTCTTCGGCAGGTCACCGAAGACCTCTGTAAATCCTTCTGTCACCGAAAATTCTTTTCTGCACTCCGGCCGGACCTGAAGCACCATATCCATGGCCTGTCTCACGGTTTCCACCGGGCCCTGTCCGTCTCTGATCGCCCGTCCCAGCCGTTCCGACAGAGTCTCTCCTTCTATATATGGAAACCTGGCCCTTTTTCCGTCGCCGCTTATGTCCGGCCAGGCAAATTTCAGGTTGTCATGCTGCCGGTTCAGCTCCCGGCTTGTCTTCTCAAATGCTCTGATATGATCTGTTCCTTCCTCTGTCAGAGCTTCCTTTTCCACCTGTCTGGCCGGACCCGTTATGACCGTTCTGATCTGAAACCGCTCTCTTCTGGTCCGGTTATATTTCACATATTCGATGTTGTTGTCTTCTCCTGCTTCCCCTTCCTTTTTCCATACTGCCAGATAGGAGTTGGCATACTGGGGAAACCGGCCGTCCTCACAGACCTGATCAAACCTGGCCCCTACATCCATGGCCAGATAATCCGGATAATCATATGCGGTAACCGTATCTGTCAGGTCTCCTTTGCCAGGCAGATATCGGTCAGAAAAGATGGTTACCGGCAGCCGGTAATCAGGCATGGGATAATAAATCTCTACGTCTCCCTCCCGTTCCGACATAAGATCCAGAAGCTGTCTCAGAGAAAAGCTGCAGGGATCCTTCTCAGCTCCTGCCCAGTATTTGATCCCGAATGGGTTGCAGACTGCAGCCAGGATCTCTCCCCCCGGTTTCAGCAGCTTTCTGGCAGCCCGGATCTCCTCCTTGGCATGGTCTCCCAGAGTCCCTGCGAAAACCACATAATCATATTTTTCATCACAGGAAGCGGCATAACTGCACAGCTCCCCTGTTTCATAACTGATATTGGTCCGGCCTCCCAGCTCCACATGGCGCAGCCTGTTCAGTTCCAGGTTGTCCTCATCTGGATCCAGTACGTGCACCCGGGACACTTTCCGGCTGTAGACCCCTGTCAGAGCCCCATAGCCGGCCCCGGCTTCTAAAAGCACTCCGTCAGCCCGGAACGGGTACCAGTCCATAAGGCTTTCCCGTTGTCCCGACAGCGCATACAGGTAATCCAGCCGCACATGATCCTTTAAGATCCTGTGGGTATCGCCCTGATATTTTTTCAAAACACCGGCCAGTTCCCGGCTCAGATCTCTAGTTTCCTTCAATCTTCCGCGCCTCCACTTCCGACTCCATGTCATAGACGCCCACTGTGTTTTTGTTGGAGATCACCGTAATATTGGCCACATCATACAGCCGGTGGTACACCACATGCTCTCCCTGTTCAAAACCGGTACAGCTCATGGAGAGCAGGTATTCTCCGCCCTGAAGCGTCATTTTCTGAGTAAAAGAGACTTCATATTCATCTCCCGGACCTACGGGCCGGATATCCGTGCCCTCAAACATGGTGTTGGTTCCGCTGAGATCCGTTCCCTTTTTGTCTTTTATAGTATAGGTAAAAATAGGGCTCTGGATCCTGGCATGAAACCGGATCTTCTCCCTGATCGTAAAATTCTCGCCTTTCATCAGAAGATTGGTCAGGTTGCCCCGGCTGTCGAACAGTCCCAGATCATAGATCTCCGCCCTGCCGTCTCCATACTCTGTCCTGTTGGAGTTGATGGTCAGCTTCTCTTTCATCAGCCCCCGGGCATTGTCATGCTTTGGTTTCCCGGATCTTTCTCCCTGCCTGTCATTGGTTCCCGCCAGTTCTTCTGCCAGGGAATCCATCTGATTGGCCAGAATCTTCTTATACAGATCCACCATGTGTCCGGGAGCGCCCTCTGCCACAAAATTCCCCCGGTTCAGCAGGACCACTTTGTCACAGTATTTGATGATGCTCCCCATGTCATGGGTTACCATAAGGATGGTGGTGCCCTTCTTCCGGATCTCCTCCATCCTCCTGTAACACTTGGACTGAAAGAACACGTCCCCCACAGACAGAGCTTCGTCCACGATCAGGATCTCCGGCTCCACATTGATGGCCAGGGCAAAGGCCAGCCGGACAAACATACCGCTGGAATAAGTCTTCACCGGCTGATATACAAAATCTCCGATATCCGCAAAATCCAGGATATCCTGAAGCCTGGCCTCCATCTCCTTCCGGGAAAAACCCATCATGGTCCCGTTCATGTAGATATTTTCGATTCCCGTATATTCGCTGTTAAACCCGGCTCCCAGTTCCAGGAGAGCAGAGATATTTCCTTCCACCTCCACTGTCCCTGACGTGGGGGACAGCACGCCTGTGATAATCTTTAAGATCGTGGACTTTCCCGATCCGTTGGTCCCGATGATCCCCACGGTCTCCCCTTTTTTCACATCAAAGGAGATGCTGTTTAACGCATAAAATTTTCTGTGATACTCCCTGTGACGGGGATGGAGGGATTCCTTCAGCCGGTCGATGGGTTTGTCGTACATTTTATAGATCTTTGTTACATCTTTGACTGTAATGGCATTTTCCATTCTTCCCACTCTCCCTACAATACATCCGAAAAATGCGGCCTGAGCCTCTTAAAGACCTTCAGACCCACAAGCAGCAGTCCTCCTGTCACCGCCCAGAAATACAGGGTCAGCAAAGGCCGTTCCCAGAACCGGTTTTCCAGCAGCATACTGTCCCGGTACCCTGCCACGATGTAATACATGGGGTTCAGCTTGATGATTCTGACCAGAACCGGATAAAAGGTCCGGCTTGAAAACTGCTCTTCCTGCCACATAATAGGCGTCAGCCACATGCCGAACTGGAGACAGATGCTGACGATCTGGGCCATATCCTTGAAAAACACCTGAATGGCGCTGGTAAAATAGACCAGAGCCATGGAATATACCGTAAGGGCGAAGGTGTAGTAGACAGTCTGAATCCAGGTGAGTCTGGGCAGCCAGCCGAAGCACAGATACAGACCTGCCATGATCATCACAAAAATCACATGGACCATGAGACAGGAGATCATTTTTATGATGGGCAGGATCTCCACCCGGAATACTACTTTTTTCACCAGATAGCTGTACTCCTGGAGACAGTTGGTTCCCGCGTTTAAAGCCTCGCTGAAATAGAACCAGGGAACGATCCCCGGTACCAGCCACAGCACATAGGGCACTCCCTCCACAGGGTTGGCGTTGCGGAAGCCGATGCCAAATACAAAGTAATAGATGGCCACGGTGACGATGGGCTGGACAAACATCCACACCACGCCGAAATAGGATCCTACAAAACGCTTCCTGAAATCAGCTTTTGCAAGATCCCCGATGAGCCTTCTCTTCTTTATAACATCCTTTATCAGGGACACTACATAATCCATAGAAGCTTCCCTACACTTCCTGGAATCTGAAGGTTTCCTTCAGTCCGCCCCACTTCTGGTCCTTCTCGGAGATGATCAGCTTCATGCCTTCCTCTATGGGCCACTCGACCCCGATCTCAGGATCGTTCCAGGCCAGGCCTCCCTCGTCTCCGGGATGATAGAAATCAGTGCACTTGTAGGCAAACTCCGCCTCATCGGACAGGACCAGAAAGCCGTGGGCAAATCCCTGGGGAATGTAAAACTGCTTTTTGTTTTCCGCCGACAGCTCTACGCCGAACCACTGCCCGTAAGTCTCCGAACGGGCCCTCAGATCCACGGCCACGTCAAACACCCTGCCTCTCAGGACTCTCACCAGCTTTCCCTGAGGGAACTGCTTCTGAAAATGAAGTCCCCTGAGAACGCCTTTGACAGACATGGACTGATTGTCCTGGACAAACACCAGATCAAGTCCGGCCTCCTTAAAATCATTCTGGTTATAAGTCTCCACAAAATACCCTCTCTCATCCTTGAATACCGTAGGCTCTATCACATAAAGCCCTTCTATCTGACATGGCGTCACAGTGATCTTTCCCATGTGGTCTCTCCTCTTTTCTTTATCTTTCCCGCCTGCCGCCTCTCCTCATACATCCTCCTGGATCCCATGGGATCCGTTCCGGCAGTACACGGCCGTCGGCACGGCATATCAGATACAATATACTACGGTTTCCATTCTTTGTCAAAATGATCCCATCTCTTCTCCCAGTACATCCTGTTCATGGTACACCGGCGGATCACCCCGGGGGGGAGCTTCTCATACCGCTTTCCCATGGTGTATCCCAGGTATTTGCTGCCGCTGCTTATGACCAGCATGGGAAGAAGCCAGAACCGCCCCGTCTTCACCAGCCATGCAGCCGTCTCCTTCACCAGCCGGATGCCTTCTCCTTCCGATTTCAGCCCGCCGAAGACTTCCGGATGGTCCGCCTGAGACACGGCCAGATCGAAATTCCGTCTGAACTGTTTTACCGGTCCCAAATTGTGGGAATGGATCACCCTGGCCTCAGGCACATAGGCGATGGCATATCCTGCTTTGATCACCCCAGCGGCGTAGATCATATCTTCATTAAAAACCGTCTGTGTAATAAAGCCTCCCAGACGGTTATAGACGTCTTTTCTGTAGGCACAGCAGGCATTGGAGGCAAAATAAGTCTTGATCCCCAGATCCGGAAGGTCTTTCCCGGTCTTGATCCTGGGCTCATCAGGATAATTGAACCATCTCGTAAACCGCTCTATGGCATGGCAGTCCTTATCCGGGAGCTGTCTGGCATAGGCCATGGCCACTGTCTCCCCTTCCGGCCCTTGTTTGCCCAGGCCTTCCACCAGCCTCTCTACCAGACAGGGATCCGCAGGCACCGCGTCGTCTGTCATAAAGATCATGACATCTGCTTTTGAATACCGGGCAGCCAGATTCCTGGTGGCTCCGTGATCAAATTCCTCTTTTGTCACATGGTGAACCTCCAGCCCTTCAACCGAGCGGTATCCCTCTTCGTTCCAGTACTGTTTCTCCGTATTGATCACGATGATTTTGTTGACCCTGCAGGTCTGTCTCCCCAGCATCTGCAGGATCCTGGCAAATTTTCTGTCCGGCCGGTACACCGGAATCAGCACATCTACTGTAGGTTCAAACTGTCTGTCCATGATTTCTCCTCTCCCGCCTGTCACGGTTTTCTGTTTCCCGTCCCCTTTCGGGCCCTCCTGATCCCCAGCCATGTCCACAGCACAAAACCGGAAGCCATGACTGCCATAAGGATCAGATAGGCCTCTGCCGCTCCCCGGATACCTTCCCGCCTTACCATGGCCGGAGCCAGAACCGCGGCCAGAGCCGTCAGTCCCACATAGATTCCGAAGATCACCTTCTGTTTTCTCATGATCACCAGGGCATAGTAATGGAGACTTAAAAACGCATAGCAGGCGCCGCCCATAACGATCAGGATAAAGGAAACATGATGGCAGGTAAGCTTTCCCTCATAAGCCTGTCCCAGTATCCGCTCCATGATCCATAAAACCGGTCTTCCCAGTCCTGCCGCCAGCACCAGGGCCAGCACGCTCAGCGCCCCTATGATCCGGGAAATACTCAGGATTTTTCTGGAAAATCCGCTGAACTCCCCCGAAGTCCATCGTTCTGTCAGGCCGGTGAGAACCGGGCGGATCACAAATCCGGCCGCCAGATTGATCACTGACGTGGGCATAAAAATAAGATTGAAATATCCGGATGACCGGTCATCCAGGTTGGCGTCAATGGCATATTTTGCCGCCGAGAAAATATAGAAATCCAAAAATACGGACACGAACAACAGGATAGTCTGAGCTGTCAGAGGTTTTATGCTCTTTCTGTCCCAGGCGAAATCCACCCCCGGCAGATATCGGATCACGATCACATCAAAGATCAGGATCCCTGCCGCCTGAGCCCCCACTGCCGCAGCGCAGGCCAGGATCAGATTTCCGCTCTGTACAAGGGCTGTGAGAAAGATACTTACAGACAGAAGGGTCCGAAACGTGTTGGACTTCCCTGTCAGATGGAGATTGCCGTTTCTCTGAAATTCCGACTCATATACATCGGCCAGACCGTCGGCTGTCTTATAACATACCAGCAGAAAAATGACCGCCGCTTTTTCCGGCGTATATCCGGACAGCAGAAGATACATGCCTCCCGCCGCTGCCGCCATGGCACAGGTCATATACCGGTGATGGAGATAATCCCCGAACCGGTACTCATTACTGCCGTCAGTAATGTGAAAAGGGCGGATGCCGAAATATGCCAGGATAAACATCTGCTGCCCCAGAGTACTGTATCCGAAGGCAAAGATTCCTCCCTGGTCTTCTCCTGCCAGGGACATGACCAGAACGGAAAGCACCATGCTGGCAAAGGCGTAACAAAAACTGCCTGCCATATTCCAGAGGATATTCTGTTTTTCCTTATCAGGCCCCGTTTTCATGAGAAGAGCCGCCCACTGCTGCGCCATCCCTGTTCCTTCCTTTCAATACTACTCATTTTACAATATTCCCTGTAAATTGTAAATCAGATATGACAGCAAGATTTATTACAGAAATATCTTCTGATGCCTCTTGACATTTTCCTGAAAATTCCGCACAATACAATTAGATAAAGGAGTTGACAGGAATGTTTTCAGTAGCATTGAGGAATACTGTTCAATATATAACCGAAGATCGGCTTGCCAAAAAAGCCCCGGAGATCCGGTGTCTCCGGGCTCTTCCGGGGGGGTCCTCATGATCGCCGTTCTTCTGGCTGCTTACCAGGGCGGACCCTGTCTGGAAGCACAGCTGGATTCCATTCTGGCGCAGACCGTGCCGAATATCCGGATTATCATTTCTCACAACGGATCTGATGACTGTACACGGCAGGTCCTGGAGCAGTACAAAAAATATTATCCCAGGCAGATCCTTCTCAGGCCCCGGGTAAAAGAAGGGAGATTTCGTGACAGGGAGCCTTTTATTCCTGCCTCTGCCATGAATTTTTTCTGGCTTATGGCCCAGACGGATGCAGACTATGTACTCCTGAGCAATCAGGATGACGTGTGGGATTCTCTGAAAGTAAAGAAGCTTCTGAAAAAAATGAAGGAGACGGAGCGGCCAGGCCATCCGGCTCTGGTATACTCTGATATGGAGGTAGTAGACGAAGAGCTCCGGCAGATCAATCCCAGCTTTTTTTCCTACAGCCGTTTAAATCCCGGACCCGGAACTTTTTCCCGGCTTCTTACAGAAAATACCATAACCGGCGGTTCCATGATGATGAACCGTGCCCTCCTTCATCTGGCCCGGCAGATTCCTCATGCATGTTTCATGCATGACTGGTGGATTGCCCTGTGTGCTTCCTGTTTCGGAGACATCTCCTGTGTGAGGGAATCCCTGTCTCTGTACCGGCTCCATGATGCCTGCCTTTCCGGCATTCCCACCAAAGGCAGTCCGGAAGAACTGCTGGCAAGAGATGAACAGACTGCTTACGAAAATTACCGACGGATATTCCGGCAGGCGGCTGCCTTCGGAAAACAGTACCAAAAGCAAATGAAACCGGAAGATCGGGCAGCGCTCCGCGCTTTTCTCTCCCTTCCCGGACAGACTCCTTCGCAAAGGCTTCGGACCATTGCCGCATACAGACTGTTTAAAAGTTCCTGGATCGGAACAGTCGGCCAGTGTGTGACTATCCCGGTCACTCCAGGAACTAACTTTTAATGAAATGAAAAAAATAATGTGACCGCAGACGGTTGTCAGGGCCGGGGACAAACCCGCTTTTCAGCCCTGACCACCGCCTGCGGTCCTTCTGATTCTGATCAATCCCGTTTTTTCCGGTATCCGGTCTCAAAATCCACCAGATTCCTCATGTGCTCGGCATCGCCTGCCAGAAACTTCTCCAGATTCTCCCCGGCGATCCTGACGATCCTCTCAAAAGTCTCCTGAAGATGATACTGTCCGGAGATATGAGGCGTGATCACCATCCGGGGAGCATCCCACAGAGGATGATCCGGCGGCAGCGGTTCCGGGTCGGTCACATCCACGCCGCAGCCTCCCAGACGGCCTTCTTCCAGCACTCTGCACAGAGCCTCTGTGTCGATGGCATTGCCTCTTCCCACATTCAGGAGAAATGCCCCAGTTTTCATAAGCCTCAGCCGTCTCTCATCCATGATGTGGCGGGTACTTGCGCTGTTTGGCAAAGAGAGGGAAACAAAATCCGCTCTCGGAAGCAGTTCATCCAGGCTCTCTGTAGTGTACAGTTCATCCAGATAGTCCGGCCTCTCTCCCCTGGTCCTTCTCACACCGATGGTATGGCTGCCCAGTGCTTTCATCCTCTTTGCATACTCGCCGCCGATATCCCCCAGTCCGATGACCAGAGTCGTGGAACCCCAGACAGAGGTCACGTTTCCCTGATCCTTCCACTGGTGATCCATCTGATTCCGATAATACTGATAAAACTTATTCTGCAGTAAAAATGACATGCCTACCATATATTCCGAGATAGCCAGCCCGTAAGCGCCCGTGGCGTTGGTCAGGATCACACCGGGTCTTAAAATCCCCGGCGCGCAGTAGTTGTCTGAACCGGCGGAATTCAGCTGCAGCCACTGCAGCTTCCCTGCTCCTTTTAACAGCTGCGGATTTACGTTGCCGATAATGATATCTGCCTGGCTCAGCCCGCCTTCGGTTACGGCAGCAGGGGATGTATAGAAAAATTCACAGCCTGCTCCTGTTCTTTCAAGATACTCCTTATGCCTGTCTTCTACAGGTATGGTAACTACGATCTTTTTCATCTGTTCTCTATCTCCATCAGCTGATCAATCCGTCTCTGGTGCCTTCCGCCTTCATACTCTGCATCCAGCCATGCGTCCGTGATCATTTTTGCCATCTCCATACCGATGATCCTGGCTCCGAAGGCCAGTACATTGGAATCATTGTGCATCCGGGACAGCCTGGCAGTACAGGGTTCGCTGCACACACAGGCCCGGATCCCCTTTACTTTGCCTGCCGCCATGGCGATACCCACTCCGGTTCCGCAAATGGCGATGCCCAGATCCGCCTCCCCCGATGCCACGGCTCTTCCCACCTTCTCTCCGTACACCGGATAATCACAGCTGTCCGATGTATGGGTTCCCATATCTATGACTTCGATCCCCCGGCTCTCCAGGTGGGCCTTCACTCCCAGCTTCATGTCCACAGCCGCATGGTCATTGCCGATTGCAATCTTCATATACAGTCTCCTTATGTGAAAAATTTCTGAATCCGGTCCAGCCTGGAACTCATACTTATGAGGACCATATCCGCCGCCGTAAACGCCGTCATGGTCTCCAGGACTACTATGGCTCTGGGAACGATGACCGGGTCATGACGGCCTTTTATCACTGTCTCCACTTCTTCTCCTCTGCGGTTCACGGTCCTCTGTGGACGGGAAATAGAAGGAGTCGGCTTAAATGCCGCCCGCACTGTCACCCGGCTCCCGTCGCTGATGCCGCCCAGGGTCCCTCCCCCATGGTTCTCCGCCTTGGCCACGGCACCGCCGGGACCTGTGACAAATCTGTCATTGTTTGCAGAACCTGTGGACGAGGCTGCCCGGAAGCCGTCTCCGATCTCCACGCCCTTGACGGCTCCGATGGACATGACGGCGTGGGCCAGTCTGGCATCCAGTTTTTCGAAGACAGGCTCGCCCACTCCGGGAGGAAGACCGTCGATGACGCACTCCGCCACCCCTCCCGCCGAATCCTGTCCCTCCATCAGCTCTTCCAGGTACCGTCCGGCTTCCTCTGCAGCCAGGGCATCCGGCATGCACAGGTCATTGGCAAATCTCTGTTCCGGATCGAACCGGTCCATACTGATCTCCACAGGCCCTATGGACCTGGTGTAGGCCGTCACCGTGACGCCCAGACTCTCCAGCAGCTTTGCCCCTATGGCCCCGGCTGCCACGCGGCCAATGGTCTCTCTGCCGGAAGAACGGCCGCCGCCCCGGTAATCCCGGAATCCATACTTGGCATCAAAGGTATAATCCGCGTGTCCCGGCCGGTAAATCTCCCTGATCTCAGAGTAATCACGGGAGCGCTGGTCCATGTTGCGCACAAGGATGGATATGGGAGTCCCCGTGGTCCTGCCCTCAAAAACGCCGGACAGGATCTCCGCCTCGTCGCCTTCCCGGCGCCTGGTGGCAAATCTGCTCTGTCCCGGTTTCCTCCGGTCCAAATATTTCTGGATATCCTCCTCACACAGAGGAAGCCCCGCAGGGCAGCCGTCGACCACTACTCCCAGTCCCTTTCCGTGGGATTCCCCCCATGTAGTCATGGTAAGCAGGGTTCCCCAGGTGGAGCCCGCCATGTCAGCGTACCTTCACGATGGCACAGCAGTTGGGCTCGTCAAGCTTCATGGGCCTTCCGCACATGACCAGAAGTCCCTTTTCATAATTCACATTAAAAAATGTAATGGTTCCTGACTCATGGTTAAAGGAGGCAATATGTCTGTCATCGGGGAAAACGGCAATGTCTTTGGGATAATCGCCGCTGATCGGCAGACAGCAGAGAGACTCCAGCAGGCCTGTCTCCGGATCTCTTCTGAAGACATTGATCGTATTCTCTCCTGCGTTGCTGCAGAACAGATACTTTTCGTCGGAAGAGAACCGGATTGCACATGCCGCCGTCAGCTGGACCGCTGTCTTGCCCGCCGCCGTGGGGATGGTCTGAATCTTTTCGATCTTCGGGGCGCGTTTTCCTGTCTCGTATGTGTACACGTCGATTACATTTTTTACTTCATACATGAGATAGATGAATTTTCCGTCGCCGCTGAAGATAAAGTGCCTCGGCGCCGATTCCAGATCACAGGGGATGGTATCCACCAGGACCATCTGGTCTGCCGTAAATTTATAGATCTTCACCTGGTCGACTCCCAGGTCTGCCACCATGATAAACTTTCTGTCCGGTGTCAGGCGGGTACAGCTGACATGGGGACGGAAGGTTCTCTCCGCCACGCTGCCCAGTCCCTTATGGTACACTCCTGTGACGATGTTTCCGATGCTCCCGTCCGGGTTCAGGTTCATGATCGTGGACTTTCCGTCATGGTAGCCTGACACAAACAGATACTTTCCCTCCGGCTCCACAGACAGCTGACATCCCCTCATGCCCCTGATATTGGCCGTATTCATCTTGGTGATACTTCCGTTCTCGTGGATACGGAAAGATACCACGCCTTCATCGGAGATGGAATACAGAGTTTTATTATCTGCCGAAGGCACCAGATAAGAAGCATTGTCAATCTCCACCTCACACCGTTCCTTAAATCTTCCGTTCTCCACATCCACATCGTAAACAGCGATCCCTTTTGCATTGCCTGTGTAGGAGTAGGAACCTACATACGCCATATATACGCCTTTCATCTTACCGCTCCTCCTAAAATTCCTGAGATTTTCAAGCTAAACCTATAATATCACATATTTCGCAAAAAATCTATTGACAGCCATATATTTTTCTGTATAATGGAATTTGCGTCTTGTTTATTATTACTAAACTTTATGATTATATCCAGTATCAGTTAGTATTGGTAAACTTTTTGTTCAAATCAGCTAAAATCAGCGTCTGTTCCATACAGTCTGTCTCTCAGTGTATGAAGCCGGCGCAGACCGGCTTTCGCCGGCCAGGAAAGGAGCAGCTATGGATATCGGTTTAAAACTGAAAGAGCTTCGCATCCTCAAAGGCCTTACCCAGGAAGAACTGGCGGACCGGGCGGAACTGTCCAAAGGATTCATATCTCAGCTGGAGAGGAATCTGACCTCTCCGTCCATCGCCACGCTGATGGATATCCTTCAGTGTCTCGGCACTACTCTTGGAGAGTTTTTCAATGAATCTCCGGAGGAGCAGATCGTCTTCGGAAAAGCCGATTATTTTGAAAAACAGGATCCGGAACTGAAAAACGAGATCAAGTGGATCATCCCCAATGCCCAGAAAAACATAATGGAGCCTATTTTGCTTACTCTGGACCCCGGCGGGGAGACCTGCCCCGACAATCCTCATGAAGGAGAAGAATTCGGTTATGTGATCCAGGGATCCATCACCATCCACCTGGGCAGCAAGATCTACAAAGCCAAAAAAGGAGAATCTTTCTACTTCGTTTCCGATAAGAAACATTACCTTACAAGCAAATCCGGAGCCGTCATTTTGTGGGTCGGCTCCCCGCCCAGCTTTTAAGATCAGTTTTCACAAAGTCAGGAGGAAACCATATGGGAAGTCTTATTGATTTAATCAACGTGTCCAAGAGTTTTGACGGAACTCTGGTATTGGATGACCTGAATCTTTCCGTAAAGGAGAATACCTTTGTCACTCTTCTCGGTCCCAGCGGCTGCGGAAAGACCACGACTCTGCGGATCATCGGCGGCTTTGAACATGCCGATACAGGCAAAGTGATCTTTGACGGACAGGACATCTCAAACCTGCCTCCCAATAAACGTCAGCTGAACACCGTATTTCAGAAATACGCCCTGTTCACCCATATGAATATTGCAGAAAATATCGCATTTGGACTTAAGATCAGGAATAAACCCAGGGCTTACATACAGGACAAGATCCGGTATGCATTAAAGCTGGTGAACCTGGATGGTTTTGAGAACCGGAGCGTGGATTCCTTAAGCGGCGGCCAGCAGCAGAGGATCGCCATCGCCCGGGCCATCGTCAACGAGCCCCGGGTGCTTCTCCTGGATGAACCTCTCGGCGCCCTGGATCTGAAGCTGCGTCAGGATATGCAGTATGAGCTGATCCGTCTGAAGAACGAACTGGGCATCACCTTTATCTATGTAACCCACGATCAGGAGGAGGCTCTGACCATGTCCGATACCATCGTGGTCATGAATCAGGGGTACATCCAGCAGATGGGCACTCCGGAACAGATCTACAATGAACCGGAAAATGCCTTCGTGGCTGACTTTATCGGGGAGAGCAACATCGTCCACGGCACCATGATCAGAGACGAGCTGGTGGAAATCTTCGGAGCCCGTTTTGCCTGTGTGGACAAGGGATTCGGCACCAACGCCCCTGTGGATGTGGTCATCCGCGCGGAGGACATCGATCTGGTAAGCCCTGAGGAAGGCACTCTCACAGGAGTGTGCACTCATCTTATTTTTAAGGGCGTCCACTATGAGATGGAGGTTACCACCCCCGACGGCTTCGAGTGGCTGGTCCACAGTACGGACATGTGTCCTGTGGGGCAAGCCGTAGGTATCCATGTAGATCCCTTTGATATTCAGATCATGAATAAACCGGAATCAGAGGACGAGGAGGCTGTGGGAGTCAATGAGTAAAAAATTATTATCCGGCCCCTATCTCATATGGATGGCCGGATTCACGGTGATCCCCCTGATCCTGATCCTGTATTACGGACTGACGGACAGATCCGGAGCGTTTACCATGGCCAATGTGGTCTCCATCGCCACGGCCGAGCACGCCAAGGCCCTGTGGCTGTCCATGGGACTTTCCCTGGTCAGCACCGTCATATGCCTGGTACTGGCCTATCCTCTGGCCATGATCCTCAGAAAAAGGAATGTGGGGAAAGGCAGCTTTGTCGTATTTATTTTTATCCTTCCCATGTGGATGAATTTCCTGCTCAGGACTCTGGCATGGCAGACTCTGCTGGAGCGCAACGGCGTGATCAACGGCATCCTGACCGCACTCCGGCTGCCCACTCAGTCGCTGATCAACACGCCGGGAGCCATTATCCTGGGCATGGTTTACAATTTTCTGCCCTTTATGGTACTGCCGATCTACAACGTGCTGTGCAAGATCGACGACAACACCATCTATGCGGCTCAGGACCTGGGAGCCGATTTCTGGCAGACCCTTTTCCGCATCTGGTTTCCTTTAAGCCTTCCCGGGGTCATCAGCGGCATCACCATGGTATTCGTGCCTGCCCTGACCACCTTTGTCATCTCCAACCTTCTGGGAGGCAGCAAGATCCTTCTCATCGGCAATGTGATCGAGCAGGAATTTACCAGAGGGAGCAACTGGCATCTGGGATCAGGTCTGTCCCTGGTGCTCATGGTCTTCATACTGGCCAGCATGGCCCTGATCGCCAAATATGATAAGAACGGGGAGGGCACTGCATTCTGATGAAAAAGACGAAAAATACACTTAAGCGGATCCTGGAAGATTTTTATCTGGTTCTGATCATGGTGTTTCTCTATGCGCCCATCGCCACTCTCATGGTCCTCTCCTTCAGCAATTCCAAATCCCGGACCCAGTGGGGCGGGTTCACCCTTCGGTGGTACGGAGAGATGTTTGAGAGCGCCACCATCATGACCGCGCTGCAGAATACCCTGGTCATCGCCTTTGCCTCGGCTCTGATCGCCACCGTCATCGGCACGGCGGCAGCCATCGCCATAAACAGCATGAAGCCTCTGTCCAGGTCCATTATTATGGGGATCACCAACATCCCCATGTTAAATGCCGATATCGTTACCGGTATCTCACTGATGCTGGCTTTCATCGCCTTCGGCATCTCACTGGGCTTTAAGACCATCCTGATCGCTCACATTACGTTCAACATCCCTTATGTGATCCTCAGCGTCATGCCGAAACTGAAGCAGACCAGTAAAAGCGTCTATGAGGCTGCCATGGACCTGGGCGCTTCGCCTCTGTACGCATTTTTCCGGGTGGTATTTCCCGATATCCTGCCGGGGGTCCTGTCAGGTTTTCTTCTGGCATTTACCATGTCCCTGGATGATTTTATCATCACTCATTTTACCAAGGGAGCCGGGATCAACACGCTGTCTACCCTGATCTACAGCGAAGTCCGCCGCGGGATCAAGCCGTCTATGTACGCCCTGTCTACCATTATCTTTGCGGCGGTTTTGACGCTGCTGATTATAACTAATTTTGCGCCTCAGAAGAAATTTGAAAAATGAAATTTAGGAGGATTGTGATTATGAAAAAAATGTTTTCTGTAATTCTAGGAGGGGTGGTTCTGGCTGCGGTCCTGGGGGGCTGCGGAGGAAAGGCCGGAGCCGGAAAGGCCGGAAGCGCCGGAGAAGTGTATGTGTATAACTGGGGGGAGTATATTGATGAGGAAGTCATCAGTATGTTTGAGGAAGAGACGGGAATCAAAGTCGTCTATGATATGTTCGAGACCAATGAGGATATGTATCCGGTGATCGAGGCCGGAGGCCGGACTTATGATGTGGTGTGCCCCTCGGATTATATGATCCAGAAGATGGTGGAGAACAATATGCTGGCAGAGCTTAACTTTGACAACATTCCCAATGTCTCTCAGATCGATCCGGAATATATGGAGAGATCCAGAAGCTTTGATCCGGAAAACAAATTTTCCGTTCCCTATTGCTGGGGCACCGTGGGAATCCTCTATAATACCGGCATGGTGGCTCCGGAAGATGTTCCCACCCGCTGGTCTGATCTGTGGGATGAAAAATTCAGCGGCGAGATCCTTATGCAGGACAGCGTCAGAGACGCTTTTATGGTGGCTCTGAAATCTCTGGGGTATTCCATGAACTCTGTGGATAACGCGGAACTTGAAGAGGCCCGGGATCTGCTGATCCGCCAGAAGCCTCTGGTCCAGGCTTATGTTATCGATCAGGTCCGGGACAAGATGATCGGCGGGGAGGCCGCCATAGGAGTGATCTATTCCGGCGAGATGCTCTACATCCAGGAGGAAGTGGAGGCTCAGGGGCTGGATTATGAACTGGAATATGTGATTCCCGAAGAAGGCACCAACGTGTGGATCGATTCCTGGGTGATTCCGTCCAATGCCAAAAACAAAGAAAACGCAGAGGCATGGATCAATTTTATGTGCCGCCCGGATATTGCCAAAATGAACTTTGAGTATATTACCTACCCTACTCCCAACAAAGGAGCCTTTGATCTGCTGGATGAAGACCTCCGGAACAATAAAGCAGTATTTCCTGATATAGAATCTCTTGACAACTGCGAAGTATTTCAGTATCTTGGAGATCAAGTGGACTCTGTTTACAATAATCTGTGGAAAGAAGTAAAATCTAACTGATCCCGGCTTCATACCGGGAAGATAAAACAGGCGGTTTGACGCCGGAAGAGAGGGTCATTTATGGAAACTTTGGAACTGCTGCTGCGCCACGTGGTCGATGCGGCGATCGTCTGCTTTGAATTTATAGGTGTGTTTGTCATCATCCTGGCAGGACTGAGGGGAATTCGGGATTACATAAAGAAAAACCCCCAGATCCGTCTGAATCTGGCCACCGGCATGGCGCTGGGGCTGGAATTTAAGCTGGGAAGCGAGATTCTGCGTACCGTTATCGTCCGGGAACTCTCGGAGATCGCCACCGTGGCTGCCATCATCGTTCTCCGAGCTGCTCTTACATTCCTGATCCACTGGGAGATCAAGGTGGAGAAGGCTGATGAGGATGAGCTGAAGGGCGCAGAAAAAGTGGACGAAGAGACTCATAAGAGCTGACAAAGACAGAACTGGGGGGATATTTATGTACCGGATCATTGCCTGCGATCTGGATGAAACTCTTTTGTCTTCCGATCATTCCGTCTGCAAAAGGAATCTGGAAGCCATAGAAAAAGCCCGAAAGGCCGGAGTGAAATTTGTTCCGGCCACCGGCAGAGGATATCATTCGGTGGATCCCACCTTACGGCAGCTGGGGCTCATGGGAGAGAAAGGAGAATATGTGATCTCCTTTAACGGCGGAGCCATTACGGAAAATTTTCAGAACCGCCTGCTGCATTTTGAGGGGATCTCCTTTGACCTGGCCCGGACTTTATACGAAAGAGGGCTGACATATGATGTGGGGATCCACATTTACACCAGAGACATGGTGTATGCCTCCAATATCACTCCGGAGGATTTCGAGTCCCTGTCCGCCAGGATGAAGATCAGCCGGATCCCTGATGACAGCCTTGATTTCCTCAGAGGCACAGACATTGTGAAAGCGCTCTATGTCAATACGGATCATGAGTATCTGCGCGGCATCGAGGCCGATTATCAGGACCTGGCCTCCCTGATGGATATAAGCTATTCCAGCAACCGCTTTATCGAGTTTAACCGAAAGGGCGTCAATAAAGGGGCCGGGCTTCTGTCCCTGGCCCGGCTTTTGGGAGTCCGGCCGGAAGAGACCATCGCCATCGGTGATAATTTCAACGATCTTTCGATGATCAAAGCAGCCGGACTGGGAGCAGGCGTCCGCAATTCCATTGAGGGGCTCAAAAAGGACTGCGACTATATTACGGAAGCTTCCAACGACGAAGGGGCTGTGGCGGAAGTCATCGAGAAATTTATCCTTTCCTGAAATGTTTTTTGTATCTCAGAGGCGTGGTTCCCGTGTACCTCTTAAAGACACGCTCATAATAAGTAACCGTATCATAACCCAGGATCCCTGCGATCTCCGTCACGGAACAGTCCGTGCGTAGAAGCAGTTCCTGGGATTTTTTTATCCGGCTGATGTTTTTATATTCATTGACCGTAAAGCTGGTCACTTCCCGGAAGATCCTGCTCAGATAGGATCTGCTGACGGAGAATCTGGCTGCCAGCTGGGAAAGAGATTCCGGAGTCTCCGGATTTTTCATCAGATACCGGGCCACCTGCCGGACTTTCTGGTGTTTCCACGTCCTGGCCGTCTCCGGCTCCTGATACCAGTCCTCTTTCTGCTGGCATCGGGACAGCACAAGCAGCAGCCGGACCAGAATCAGCCGGAGAACCGCTTCCCGGTATTCCTGCCCGGCGGACAGCTCCGTCTCCAGTTCTTCCAGAAGATACCTTGCACGCTCCTGGTCTTCCTCTGAAAGTCTGATGACCGAAGCGCCTGACCGGAACAGATCTCCCAGTGTATGGACCCGGCAGTCCTTCAGATAAGGCAGCAGACCGGCCTCTTCTATCTGGAGGAGGATACGGCTGTGGGCCGGAGCTCCTGCCGTACCGGTCTTATGGATCTGATTGGGACGGATCAGAACGGCATCTCCCGCTTTCACCAGATAGGTTTCCTGATCAATAAAATAGTACCTCTCCCCTTCCAGAAGAACATACAGTTCATATGTCTCATGAAAATGTCTCGCTGTCATGGAAAATTCTTTGTCCCGAAAGATCCTGTCCATCTCCAGCCCTTCTGCCTTTCCCCGAAATCCGATCCGCTCCATACTGTTTTCCCTTTCCTCTGTCAGGAACCTCTCCGACCGGAGATCTGTAGCCAATAGTACGATTTCTGCCGGATCCGCTCCTAATTTATAAGACTCTTATCCTATATTATAGTATCATTGAAAGCAGAAGAAAAGAACAAATAAGGAGGCGGCACTATGAACTATGATGTTTCTGCTGACAAAGTAACAGATTTACAGATCGCCTACATCGGCGGCGGCTCCAGAGGATGGGCATGGACCTTTATGACGGATCTGTCCATGGAGGATTCTTTAAGCGGTACCATCCGGCTCTATGACATCGACGAAAAAGCTGCAAAAAATAACGAGATCATCGGCAATCACCTGACTGCCAGGAGCGATACCAGGGGGGACTGGAACTATGTGACTTCTCATTCCCTGAAAGAGGCCCTGACGGGAGCGGATTTTGTGGTCATCTCCATCCTGCCCGGCACCTTCGACGAGATGGCCTCTGACGTCCATCTCCCTGAGCGGCTGGGAATCTACCAGTCTGTAGGCGACACCGCAGGCCCCGGAGGAATCATCCGGGCTCTGAGGACGATTCCCATGTTTGTGGAGATCGCCGAGGCTGTCAGGGACTATTCTCCCGATGCCTGGGTCATCAACTACACCAACCCCATGACTCTGTGCGTAAAGACCCTGTACCACGTATTTCCCCGGATCAAGGCTTTCGGCTGCTGTCACGAGGTATTCGGAACGCAGAAAGTGTTAAAGGGGATCTGCGAAAAGGCTCTGGACATCCGGGATATTGACCGCCGGGATATCCGGGTCAACGTCCTTGGCATCAACCATTTCACCTGGTTTGACCAGGCCTCATACAAAGGGATCGACCTGTTCCCTGTCTACCGCAGATATATCGAAGAACATTTTGAGGAAGGATACCAGGAACCTGACCGCAGCTGGATGAACAGTACCTTTAACTGCGCCCACCGCGTAAAATTCGACCTGTTTAACCGGTTCGGCCTCATCGCCGCTGCGGGAGACCGGCACCTGGCCGAGTTTATGCCCGGCAGCGAATACCTGAAAGATCCGGATACCGTAAAAAGCTGGAAGTTCGGACTGACCACCGTAGACTGGAGAAAAGAGAATCTGAAAAACCGTCTGGCACGGAGCGCCCGCCTGGTCGGCCAGGAAGAAGAGATCCCTCTGGAGCCCACGGGCGAAGAAGGCATCCTTCTGATCCGGGCCCTGTGCGGGCTGGACAGGGTTATCAGCAATGTGAACATCCCCAACACCATGCTCCAGATCCCCAACCTGCCGGCCTCTGCCGTGGTGGAGACCAATGCCGTCTTCGGCCGGGATTCCATCAAGCCTGTGGCTGCCGGTTCTCTTCCCGATGATGTGCTGGCCCTCATCAGGCCTCATACAGACAATCACGAGATTGTCCTCAAAGCCGCTTTAACCTGTGACCGGGAACTGATCTATGAAGCATTCCGCCGGGATCCGCTGGTAAAGGGCCGGGCAGCGGACGGGGATATCAGAAAACTGGCAGACGACATGATCGCCAATACCATGTCCTATCTGCCGGATGGTTGGAAATAATACCTGTAAAATCATACGTCACAAAGGCTGCCCACAGTATCGGGGCAGCCTTTGTGCTGTCTGTTAACAATTACTTCGTGATGGTCTCGCCGGCCAGTTTGCCGAATACAACCGTATCTACAACCGCGTTGCCGCCCAGACGGTTTCCGCCGTGGATACCGCCGGTGATCTCGCCTGCTGCCACCAGACCTTCGATGGGAGCTCCGCTCTCGTCAAGTACACGGCCTTCGGTGTCGATCTTCACGCCGCCCATGGTATGATGGAGACATGCCTGACGTGGAGTTGCCACGAAGGGGCCGTTCTCCAGCTTCACGCTGTAGAGAGTACGTCCGAACTCATCCTCGCCGCTGTCTACAGAAGCGTTGAAGGTGTCTACGGTAGCTTTCAGAGTCTCGGCGTCACAGCCAAGCTTCTCCGCCATCTCGTCTAATGTGTCGGCGATGATGATGTATCCCTGCTCCTCCATCTCCTGGAAGGTAAATCCGTCTGCTGTGAGAGCGGTCTTTACATCTGTGTAGTCGCCGTCTGCAGACTCAAGGAAGTAGAACATGGCATCCGGCTGCTTCAGCACCTGGAGACAGATCTCGTCACGGCGTCCGTCTTCTCTTACAAAACGCTCACCGTTCTTGTTAATGAAGATCTCCTGATCCGTACCGTTGACACAGCGGGCCGGATACTTGGTCAGGCCGCCATCCTTTACGTTGCCCAGATACAGCAGCTGGATCTGCTCCATCTGGCTGAGAGCAGCACCGATCTCCTGGGCCATGATGATACCGTCGCCCTGAGAGCAGCCGAAACGGTTGGTCGTGGGAACCTTGGACAGGTCATCCCACTTGCCGGTGGTGTTATATTCGTTCACCATCTTGGAGTTGGCAGCAAAACCGCCGGTAGCCAGAACCACGCCCTTGGAAGCCTGGAACTTGTATGTATTGCCGTTTACATCCTCTGCCTCTACGCCGGTTACTCTTCCGGTGTCATCCTGGATCAGCCTGGTCGCCGTCGTGGAGGTTACCATCTGGATATTGGCATCCGCCGCGATGTTCTCCACATAAGTGGAAATAAACCCGGTACCCATGGGCTTGGTGGAGGTGTGAGTTCTCTGCCACAGAGAGCCTGCGCCCTGACCGATGGTATCGTTAAACTCCATACCCAGCTCCTGGATCCAGTCATAGCCTGCGATAGCATTCTCACACAGAACCTTTACCAGAGGAAGCTCTGCCACATTGTCGCCGCCGTTGTAGGTCTGAAGAGTAAACCATGCTTCGGAATCAAACAGAGTAGTCTTGCCGTCAGCCTTGTACTGCTTCCACTCTGCAGCTACGGTATCGATCAGTTCTTTATGCGCATCGTCTACAGGAGTTACGGCGATGCCTGCCTCCAGAGTCTTCTTCACGGCATCGCTCATCTCAACCTTGCTCTGAAGTTCCTCGTCAGGATTGTTATAGATAGCGCCGCAGACCAGGGTATCTCCGCCTACTGCGCCGTTCTTCTCTACTATGATAACTTTGGCTCCGTTCTGAGAAGCAGAGATAGCTGCCGCCAGTCCGGCGCCGCCCCCGCCTACTACCACTACGTCGGCTTCCATGTCGATCTCCTGGGGAGCTGCCTTCTCCACCGGAGTCTTCCAGTCATCCAGGTTGGCTCCTGCCTGGCTCAGACAATCCTCAACTGCGGACTTGACCGCCGCGCTTGTGATGGTGGCGCCTGCCACTGCATCCACTGCCACAGTCTGATTCTCAACAATGGCTGCGGGGATGGAGATCGTGGGGATAGTTCCTTCCTTCTCACCGTCTACCAGCGGAGAACCGATACCCGGCGTCTCCTGATTCCCGGTTACTTCCACGGATACGATGGAAGAATCATCGGTCACCACTTCTACTGTCACCTGGCCGTTCATACCCGGCTTGGATGCGGTATAGGTTCCTGCAGTCAGTGCTCCGGCCTCTGTCGTCTCCGCTGCCGTGGTGGCTGCTGCTGTAGTCGGAGCCGCCGTGGTGGTCTCAGGAGCCGCTGTGGTGGCTGCTTCCTGTCCTCCTCCTGAACATGCTGTCAGGCTGGCTGCCAGCAGTACAGATGCCATGCAAGATAGTTTTTTCTTCATGTTGTTTGTTACCTCCCTTTCAGATTGATGCTCTGTGTCTTTCTCAGACACACATAATACGATTCTTACTATACCCCTATGATAAAAAAATGTCAATATGCTTTGTAAATTTTGTTTAGATTATTTTTTATAGTTTGTCTGTTTTTGTATTTTTTGCCCAATCTTCCTGCTGACGGCCTTGCGGCCTCCCCCCGGTTGTGTTAAACTGGAAGAAACCTTTATTACATAAGAAAGAGAGGCTGTTTTATGAAATACGATTTTACTTCCATCATGGACCGGAGAGGCATGGACTCCATCGCCGTGGATTCTCCCGGCAGGGCAGGAGCCCCGGGAGGTCCGAAAGAAGGCTTTGATGTGATCCCCATGTGGGTGGCTGATATGAATTTTCCCACGGTTCCTTCTGTTCCCCGGGCTCTGGCAGAGAGAGCCGCCCATCCTGCCTACGGATATTTCATCCCTTCCGATGCTTATTTTGATGCCATCATCAGCTGGCAGGAGACCAGAAACCATGTGAAAGGTCTCTCCAGAGAGCACATCGGCTACGAAAACGGCGTCCTGGGATGCGTGGTCTCCGCTGCCCAGACCTTCTGCTCTGCCGGAGACAAGATCCTGGTCCACGCACCTACCTACATCGGCTTCACCAAATCGCTTACCAATGTGGGCTATCAGCTGATCTTAAGCGACCTTGTGAAAGACAGGGATGGGATCTGGCGCATGGATTATGAAGATATGGACAGAAAATTAAAAGAACATTCCATCCATTTTGCCGTCTTCTGTTCCCCTCACAATCCTACGGGAAGAGTCTGGGAGCTCTGGGAGATCGAAAAAGCCATGGAAGTCTACAGACAGAACGACTGCATCGTGGTCTCCGACGAGATCTGGTCCGATATTCTTCTGGATGGACATAAACACACGCCGACTCAGTCCGTGTCCGAAGATGCAAGAAACAGGACCATCGCCGTATATGCTCCGTCCAAGACCTTTAACCTGGCCGGACTGGTAGGCTCCTACCACATTGTCTACAGCAGATATCTCAGGGACCGCCTTCTTAAACAGTCCTCCCTCTGCCACTACAATTCTCAGAACGTAATGTCCATGCATGCCCTCATAGGCGCTTACTCTCAGGAAGGGCAGCAGTGGGTGGATGAACTGTGCCAGGTGCTCAGCGCCAACGTGGACTACAGCTGCGATTACATCGCCTCCCACTTTAAGGGTATCTCTCTTTCCCGGCCTCAGGGCACCTATATGCTGTACCTGGACTGCAGCACCTGGTGCACACAGCACGGCAGGACTCTGGATGAACTTCTCCGGGCCGGATGGGATGTGGGGGTGATCTGGCAGGACGGAAGGCCCTTTAACAAGCCTGACACCATCCGCATGAATCTTGCCCTGCCTCTCTCCAGAGTAAAAGAAGCCTTTGAAAGGCTGTCCCAATATGTATTTTGTGAATCTCAGGGATAATCTCTGATACAGGATAAACAGAAAGCGTTGACAATGTCTCCATAAAAAGCTACAATAATATCTGCAGTCTTCATGACTGCATACATTCCGCCAGTTCCGGGAGGAGTATAGCCCCGGCTGTATCGGAGGTGTCCGGTCTCACATTGATCATCCCGGGAACACGCTCCGGCTGGCGGAATGTTTTTATTCCTGTTATTTACAGCATCTTCACTCCTCTGCAGTATGTCTGGTATACGTCATAATCATCTTCCAGAACCACCACATCCGCATCATAACCTGCGGCCAGTTTCCCCTTTCTGTCATCCACACCCAGACACCTGGCCGGATTGATGGTACAGCTGTTCAGTGCCGTATCAAAGGGGATCAGAGCCTCCTCTGTCAGGATCTTCAGGCCTCTGTTCATGTAAAGCGTGCTCCCGGCAATGGTCTTCGTACCTTTCAGATAGGCAAGTCCGCTTTCGCTGATCTCTATGGGATGTCCGCCCAGCTCATAGTCTCCCCCCGGAGGACAGTGTTTGGGTCTCAGGGAGTCCGTGATCATAACGGTATAGTCCCGTCCTTTGGATGTGACGAAATCATTGAGAGCCGCCAGATGAGAGTGACAGCCGTCGCAGATGATCTCCCCATAGATATCCCTCACACGGAAAGCCGTACCCACAAGGCCCGGGTTCCTGTGATGAAGACCGGTCATTCCGTTATACACATGAGTCATGGACATGGCTCCGTTGGCGATGCCCATCATGGCCTCATCATAGGTGGCCGAGGAATGGCCCATGCTGACCACCACGCCGGTACTGCTGCAGTATCTTGTAAGGGCAAAATCCGGGTCATGCTCCGGAGCCAGAGTAATGTATCTGATCAGTCCTTCGGCAGCCTTCTGATACATCTGAAACTGCTCCACAGAAGCCTTTGCAATGGCCTCCGGCGGCTGGGCCCCCTTATATTCCATGTCAAGGTAAGGACCCTCAAAATGGATCCCCAGGATCTCCGCTCCCTCATACCCTTCCTTTACCACGGCAGCTACATTGGCCACTGCCCTGGTCAGCACATCAGGCATCTGGGTCACTGTAGTCGGAAGAATTCCCGTGACTCCCTCCTCCGGTATCCGCCTCATCCAGTCTCTCAGCCCTTCCGGTTCTCCGTCATTGGTGTCGAAACCATAGGCGCCGTGGGTGTGGACGTCGATAAAACCGGGGACTATCCGCTTATTGCCATAGTCCTCATCCGTCTCCCTGGTCCCATAGGGATACACTCTTGTGATCTTTCCGTCTGCAATCTCCAGCTGGGCGGCCAGAAACTGTCCTCCGATCCACACTCTTGTGCTCTGTAATATCATACCCTGCTCCTTTCTGCATTTATTATCATCAGTATACCCATTTCCTGCCGGAAAATCAAGAAAAGCCAGACAGAAAATAAAACATTTTTCTGAGTCCGGCTTTTATCTTAAAAATATTTTCTTTTTTATCGGCCCCTGGTGTTGGCTTTCTCTACATGGACGTTTTTCCCTTTGATCTTCACGTCTTTCATGGCTCTCAGCACCGCATCCGCATACTCTCTGGGCACCTCCACAAAGGTATAATTGTCATACATGTCGATGCTCCCCACCAGCTTTCCGGAGATCCCCGTCTCTCCCGCCACGGCCCCCAGCACATCGCCCGGGCGGATATTCTGACTCTTTCCGATGTTCACAAACAGACGGGCCATGTCGTCTCTGTCTTCCCTGTCATAACGGCTGTCCCTGCCGTACCTGCTTCCTCTGCCGTCCCGGCTGCTCCGGCCGTCTCTCCTGCCCCGGCCTCCGCCGTCACGGCCGTAGCGGTCCAGATCATCTAAGGAACGGGCCGGCCGGCCGCTGTCGATAATGTCCTCATTTTCCTCGCCCATGGACAGCTTCAAAAGAGCGGCGGCCACATCCAGGGATGTGCATTCTTCCTCAGTCAGCACCGTTCTCTCGATCAGGTTCACCATCTTGGTAAGGTCGGTTTCCCGGATCAGTTCCATAACCTGCTCCATGATCTTCTCCGCCTTGATGGTCGTAATATCGTCAAGAGACGGTATAGCCTGGGGAATGATCTTGGTCTTGCAGTAGCGCTGGATATCCCGGAGTTTATAAACTTCTTTTCCCACCACAAAGCTGAAGGCGATGCCATCCTTTCCCGCACGTCCTGTCCGCCCGATGCGGTGGACATAGTACTCGTCATCCTGGGGAATGTCGTAATTAAACACGGCCTCCACATTATCCACATCGATGCCTCTGGCCGCCACATCCGTGGCCACCAGAATCTCCGTAGTCCCGTTCCTGAAACTGTTCATAACACGGTCGCGCTGCATCTGCTTCAGATCACCGTGAAGACCCTCTGCAAAATATCCCCGGCCCTGCAGCTCCTGGACCAGCTCGTCCACCTGACGCTTGGTGTTGCAGAAGGCTATGGACAGCCTTGGAGCATACATATCCAGAAGGCGGCACATAACCTCCACCTTTGTCTTGGGTTTTACCTCATAGTAATACTGGGTGACCTTGGGAACCGTCAGCTCCTTTTTCACCACTTTTACCGTCACCGGTTCTTTTTGAAACCGTCTGGCGATATTCTGGATCTCCATGGGCATGGTGGCAGAGAACATCACAGTCTGCCGCTCCTCAGGAAGCTGGCTTAAGATGGTCTCCATATCCTCCAGAAATCCCATGTTGAGCATCTCGTCGGCCTCATCCATAATCACCGTATGGATATGTTCGCATCGGATCGTCTTTCTCCTCATATGGTCCATGACACGGCCAGGAGTACCGATGACGATCTGAGTCCCCTCTTTCAACCCCCGGATCTGTCTTACGATATCCTGTCCGCCGTAGATAGGCAGTACTTTGATTCCGTGCATATATTTTGCCAGTTTGCGGATCTCGTCAGCCACCTGGATGGCCAGCTCCCTCGTAGGGCACAGGGCAATGGCCTGAAGCTTTTTGCTGCGGGGGTCGATCTTCTGGAGAAGAGGGATACCGAAGGCGGCAGTCTTGCCTGTTCCTGTCTGGGCCTGCCCTACCACATCCCTTCCTTCCATCTGTACCGGAATAGCCTGTGCCTGAATCGGCGAGGCAGCCTCAAATCCCATGTCTGTGACCGCCCGGAGGATCCTGTCGTCTAACTGAAGTTCGTCAAATTTTACTGTTTCCATTTAATTTCCTTTCTACTTTTTCATGAAGGGCTCTTCTGCTCTCCGCAAAATACCCTGTACTTACACTCTCTTTCAAATCTTCTCCGAAAAAAACGAGAACATTCAAGGCAGACCCTGAATCTTCCCGTTTTTACACATTTTACTATTATATCAGACTTGGAAGAGTATGTCAATCAGCAAATTCTTTATTTAGAGCCTGTCTGATGCTGCCCCCTTATACCTCAGATACCTGAAAGCCACTGCCACACTGATACCATAGATCACAAAAGTACAGACAAAAGGCAGCTTTACATGGAGGGAGTAGATAAATCCCGCTGTCATGGACCCGGCGATACTCCCCAGAGACTTGGTGGCGTTGAAAAAACCCATGACCAGATTTTTCTGCCTGATGTCTGCCTGGTTGGCGACCATGTCCTGGAGCACGGGAACGCTGACGGAGTATCCGGCATACACCAGAACACTGAAGGCGATGAACAGCCCGATGCCCGGAGCGACCACGGTTCCCAGCGCCGCAGCGGCACACACAGCGGTCAGGCTCACCATGGAACGCTTTGTATCGGTCCTGTTCAGGATCCAGATACAGAGTGTCATATTGGAGAAGAAGGAAATAAATCCGACTGCGGCCTTGATGATCCCATTGTAGGATGAAGTCAGCCCCAGCACATCCTTCAGATAGTAATTAAATGCCTGGTCGAATCCTGTATTGCCGAAATTGATCAGCACATTAACGGCAAACAGCAGGAAAAAGGAGACACTCATAAAAGTCCTGCTGTCCAGAAAGGCCTGAAACGGGTTGGCCTCCCTGGCAAGCTGCTTCAGAGGAATCTCTTTAAGGCCCGTCTCACTGTCGGTCTCACAGATCAGAAAGAACAGGACCCCCACTGTCACCAGGGCTGCTGCCTGAACCAGAAACGCTGTCAGCACGGAAATTTCACCCAGAAATCCTCCGATCATATATCCGAAGGCGCTGGCCACGCTCTGGATAGTAGCCGTGATGGTCAGATGTCTGCCCTGATCTTCGGGAGCGGATCTTCCGACTACATAAGTGAGAAAACTGACAAACACCCCTCCCGTAAACAGCCCGGCAAACATGCGGGCCAGAATAATCTGAAGTTCTGTAGTGGAACAGGCAAACCACACCTGGGCGATGCCGTATCCGCAGCAGCACACCAGAAGGGAGATCCGGGCGGATATGTAATTATTTATTTTCCCCCAGAAGGGAGAGACCAGAAAATTAGTGAACTGCATGGCCGCCAGGGCCACACCGAACATATAATCATGAAGCTTCAGGTTCTGGATGACAGTGGGAGTCACCGGATGCGCAAAATTAGCCGCCAGGTTAAATACTACCATGGCGGCAAAAAAAGCGGCAAATCTTGTCTTGTATTTCATGGCGTTTACTTCCTTTTCTTAAGCTGACACTATCATACCAGATCTGCCCTGTTTATCAAGAGTTTTTTCTGTCTTTTTTATACCTTGAACCGATACCCTACGCCCCATATGGTCTCGATATACTGAGGCTTGGCTGTATTGAACTCAATCTTCTCCCGGATTTTCTTGATATGCACCGTCACCGTAGCGATATCCCCGATAGACTCCATGTCCCAGATCCTGGAAAACAGTTCTTCCTTGGTGTACACATGGTTGGGATTCTGGGCCAGAAAGGTCAGGAGGTCAAATTCCTTTGTGGTAAAATTTCTCTCCTCGCCGTTGACCCACACCCGCCTGGCCGTCTTGTCGATCTTCAATCCCCGGATTTCGATGATCTCATTGTCAGGCATGCCGCTTCCGATGAGCCGCTCATACCGGGCAAGATGAGCCTTGACGCGGGCCACCATCTCGCTGGGGCTGAAAGGCTTGGTAATATAGTCGTCGGCTCCCAATCCCAGGCCTCTGATCTTGTCAATATCTTCTTTCTTGGCAGATACCATGATAATGGGGGTGTTCTTTACCTCCCGCACCTTCCTGCAGATTTCGAATCCGTCTACGCCGGGAAGCATCAGATCCAGGATAAACAGATCGTACTCTTCCGCCAATGCTTTGGAAAGCCCCGTCTCCCCGTCATTCTCAATCTCCACCTCAAAGCCGCTGAGCTCCAGATAATCCTTCTCCAGCTCCGCTATACTCTCTTCATCTTCAATGATCAGAATCCTCTTCATGATATACAACCTCCTGATATTTTCTCAGTACAAAATGGATCTCCGTCCCGATGCCGATCTTGCTGGTGGCCCAGATCTTGCCGCCGTGATCCTCGATGATCTTGCGGACTATGGAAAGGCCGATACCGCTTCCTCCCTTAGCGGAATTGCGGGAAGAGTCGGTGCGGTAGAAGCGGTCAAAAATATTGGGCAGATCTTTGGCTGCGATCCCCTTGCCGTTGTCTTCAATCCCTACCTGGATAAAATCTCCCACGTCTTTAATGCGGATGTTGATGATGCCTTTTTTCTTGTCCAGATATTTCACGGAGTTGCTGATGATGTTGTTGACCACCCGTTTCATCTGTTCCGCGTCGGCGATAACCACCACATCCTCGTCAACATAATTGAAATATCCCAGTTCAATGTTGTTGGAATCCAGCTCCAGCCCTACTTCCTCCACGCAGTCCCGGAAGTAGCTGGAGACATTGATCTTGGAAAATGTGTAAGGAATCTTGTTGGTATCGATCTTGGAATAAAAAGTCAGCTCGTCGATAAGCCTGTCCATGTCATTGGCTTTATTGTATATGGTCCGGATATATTTGTCCAGTTTTTCCGGCGACGAGGCCACTCCGTCCAGGATCCCTTCCACATATCCCTTGATGGCGGTAATGGGGGTCTTCAGGTCATGGGAAATATTGCTGATCAGCTCTTTGCTCTCTTTGTCATACTGAACCTTTTCCTCGGTGGTCTCCTTCAGGCGCATCCGCATCTCCTCAAAATCCTGACACAGCTGGCTGATCTCGTCACCGTTGTCCATATCTACATCCAGAGTGAAATCCAGATTGCCGTTCTTGATCTCGTTGGTGGCCTGCTGAAGCTTGTTCAGAGGGGCCAGCAGGGACTTGTAGACCCAGCCCGTAAGGATGACTCCCGTAAACATAAGGATCATGACTCCGGAAAAAAGGATCTCCAGAAACATGGATTTGACCTCCGGGATGAAGTCATCTACGCTGGATATGATGAAGACGCTGCCTTCTGTACCGTCGCCGTACTGAAAATCCACCTGTTTAATCAGATGCTGAGTGTCGCCGTCCAGATAGATTCCGCCTTCTATAAAAGTATTGCCGGGCTTATCGTAATCCGGCAGATGCCGGTACAGCTCCGGATTCTCCTGACCGATGCCGGAGAAAATGATCTCGTCTCCTCTGCGGACTATGAGACAGGCATATTTGTGCTTCAGATCCTGATTGATCAGCTCCAGATAGGACTGATCGGCAAAGCTGTCCGGGTCCGTGGACAGTTTTTCCTGTATGGCTCTCTGGCTGGACTGGGTCAGACGGTTGAATATCTGCATGGAATTTCCGGAAAGCAGGTCTACTTGTTCCGTGAGACCATAGGCTTCCCGAAAGGCTCTCATCTGATAACTGCTGAGAAGGCTGAATGCCAGATAGATCAGAAGCATGGGCACCAGGGTTATGGTAATAAATGCGATCCCCAGGCGGGTCTTGATCTTCATGGGAAAGAGTCCTTTCTTTAATAAATGCTGATTGTCTATAAAGAGTATATCACATTTCCCACCCTGCGTCTCTAAAATCATTCTAAACTTTCAGGGTCTCCGTTCCTTATGTTTCCTTCCGTAATGCCGATATATCCTATATAAAACGTAAAATCATGTATTTCATGTTCATTTAAAAGGAGGATGTTATGAGAGTTGATCAGGATGCGGCTATGAGAGTTTACAGCCAGCCGGTACAGACCAAGTCCACTTCTGCGGTTTCGGCTGAGATCGCTGAGAAGCAGACCAAGGATGCTGCTGTCAGCGCAGAGAAGAAACCGGATGTAGACCGGGTTGAACTCAGCAAGGATGCTAAGGCAACTACAAAGATGAGCGATTCTGAGAGGGCTTCTCTGGTACAGAGTCTGAAAGATGACCTGAATAACCAGATGTCCCGTTTCACCAACATGATGGTGCAGAATTTCCAGAAGCAGGGTATTAATTTCTCCATGGCCAATGGTGACGATTTCTGGAAGATGATGGCCAGCGGCAACTATACCGTAGACGAGAAGACCAAGGCCGAGGCCCAGCAGGCCATCTCCGAGGACGGTTTCTGGGGCGTTAAGCAGACCTCCCAGAGGATCTTTGATTTCGCCGCTGCTCTGGCAGGAGATGATGTTGAACTGATGCAGAAGTATCAGGCTGCCGTTGAGAAAGGATTCGGCGAGGCCGAGAAGTCCTGGGGCGGTTCTCTTCCGTCCATCTGCGGCGAGACTCATACGGCTGTGAACAAGCTTTTCGACGAGTACTATGCACAGCACAAATAAGTGAAAGCTTTACAGAAACATACAGGGGAACTGACGACGGTCAGTTCCCCTGTCTCATCTGTTCTGTCTTACCTGTGGCACCCATGATGGCCGCCGCCGCGGGAACCTGTATCAGAAACCGTCTCACAGGATCTGTCACAGTATCCGCCGCTGTGGTCGTATCCGCAGTAGTCATGACCGTCATGAGTGTGACGCCCCGTCTCCGTACAGCCTTCTACCGTACATACCGGGCAGCTGGTGTCACATGTTACGCTGCTGGCCTGTCTGTGATGACCGTGGCCGTGGGCAGCGGCAGGAAATGTCACAAGAGCTGCTGCCAGTACTCCCGCCGCAGCAGCGGCAGCAATCTTTCTGCTCCACATAGCAAATCTCCTCCTTAAAATATTCTGTAATCTTATTATACCACCTTCCCCTGAAAAGGCAATGGGCATTTTCCTCCGTTTACAGCCTCTCCATCTGCTTCAGAATCTCCTTCTCCTGATCGTCAAAGAGCAGTTCTTTATTGTACCGGAAATATCGTTCGCACCGGTACTCCTGAAGAAACCTGAGACTGTAAAGTCCTGTGTTCAGACCGGTGACAAAGACCACCATCTCCTGTCCTCCTCCGAAAGCCGCCTCCATAAAATCAAAGGCATATTCCAGACCGGCGGCGCACTGGTCGAAGAGGGCTTCATACCCCCGGTTCTCCTCCTCGAAGATCTCCGATACCTTCTCCCAGACCTGCTCCTCCGTGGCTCTGTGATCCGCTTTCACGGCCTGAAGCGTTCTCTCAAGGATTCCCGAAACATCCCGGTAAAGCTGATCCTCCCTGCGGCTTAAAATCCCTGACTCCTGTTTGTATTTCCGCTCTGCCTGCATACCGGCAGTAAGCCCCTCCAGATATTCCGCTGCGGAACCATAGTCGGACTGATCTCCTCCGGATACAGGCTGAGTATCCGCCTGCTGACTCTTCGGTTTCAGACGGCGGAAGATCTTCAGAAGGCGCTCCATGCGGTCCTCCTTCTCCGCCGTCTCCCTGAATCCCCGGTTCAGTGCTGCCAGGATCAGGCTCATGACGCTCAGGCGCTCGTCAAAAGGCGCCTTTTCCAGTTTATGATAAATTCCTTCCCTTACCTTTCCTCCCAGGATCTCATCGATCTGATAGTCCTGCTGATATTTGTAATAAAGCTCCAGATAATTGGCAAAGTCCCTGGCAATGGCCGGATACTGGATGTACTGGAACACCACTTCCCTGTCCACGGTCATGTGAAGCTTTTCATAAACCTCCATGAGCCGGGACAGATCCTCCCAGCCTCTGGGCGTGGCGAAAAATTTGCCGTCCACCGTAGTCTCGATGCGGCAGAAATTCTGCTGCTTCACATCCAGATAAGAGATAACAGCCGGATGGATATTCACCTGCTGGGCATATTCCTTCCAGACTCCGTAGTCAGCCTCCACAGGAATCATCTTGATCCGGTCCAGAGTCACGATGTCAAATTCCCTGACAGACTTGTTGTACTCCGGCGGATTCCCTGCCGCCACAATGATCCATCCCTGGGGGATCCTGTGATTTCCGAATGTCTTGCACTGAAGAAACTGGAGCATGGTGGGAGCCAGTGTCTCTGACACACAGTTGATCTCGTCGATAAACAGGATCCCTTCCTGCAGACCCGTCTCGGCGATCTTGTCATAGATGGAGGCCACGATCTCGCTCATGGTATACTCTGTCACCGAATATCTTCTGGAATCATAGATCCTGTCCTGAATAAAGGGCAGTCCGATGGCGCTCTGCCTGGTGTGATGGGTGATGGTGTAGGACACCAGAGCGATACGGCACTCCTGGGAGATCTGTTCCATGATCTGGGTCTTGCCGATACCCGGAGGGCCCATAAGCAAGACCGGCCTCTGACGGACAGGCGGAATCTCATAGGCCCCGTATTTATCTTTCAGCAAATAAGCTCCGATGGTATTTTTAATCTCTTCCTTTGCCCGTTTAATGTTCAACGTGATCTCCCCCTTCCTTCTCTCCGGTCCCTGTCAGTTCCCGGATCTCCCGCTCCTCCAGAACCAGTTTCATGGCCCAGGCCGGAACCGACATATCCTCATACTGATCCTGGATAAACACGAACGCCGTGTCATAGGGAGGCATTTTTACCGGATAGATACCCTTTCCGTCCGTAAAGTACAAGAGCCCTTTCAGTCTGGTAAATTCCCCTTTCGCCCTCAGGCCGTTTACATATTCAAAGGCAGGACGGAAGTCCGTGCCTCCCTTGCCCTGGATGGTAAAGTTCTCCATATACTCTCTCATCTGTTCCCGGCTGGTGACGACCACATCAGACCGGACCTGGTCGTCGCACTGGATGATGTGGACATTGATCTTGCAAAAGTAGCTCTCTCCCTCGCTTAAGACCCCGTAGGTCTCTTCCAGAAACCGGCGGACCAGCTCTCCCGAACAGGACATGGAAGTGTCGATGACCAGCACAAAATCCTCGATCCGGTACACTTCCCTGGATTCCAGGGGCTCGATCAGCGGCATATTGCCGTACATCTTCAGCCCGTAAGTATAGTAAATGTAGTCGAAAGAATCCTCATCCGCCTGCATCTCCTCCCGCAGAACAGAAAACTTTCTCAGAAACCGCCTGTAATCATATCTCTCCCTGTTCACCACCTGAACCTGCTCCAGCAGATCCCGGTCTTCCTCTGTCCCGGAGCGGTCCTGTCCCATGGATTCCATCTCCGTCTGCATCTTCTCCCGGTTGTCGTTCCATCTGGTCTGCCTGGGGATGGACATAGCCGGCGGCGCCCCTTCCTCCCATCTGTCGTGGCTGTCCACATAGAATTCCTCTGCCAGACGGCCGTACTGTCTTTCGGTCAGTTCCATGTTCCTGAGCGCCTCATAGATCCCCTCTGCCGTCAGCACCTTCTGCTCCTTTTTCAGGCGCAGATAGATGTCCCTGCGGAAAGGCGACGGCGGCACATGGACGCATTTTTTGTAAAGTCCGTCGATGACAGATTCCATGGCAATATCGCAGGCCAGGTTCCAGTAATCGCGGGCTCTCTTTTTTCGGTTGTACAGATGGCAGAACAGACAGTGAAACACCATGTGGAGGTAAGCCCTGTTTACATAAACTCTCCCCCTGCGGTAAAGACCGCACAGATGGTCCGGATTATAATAGATCAGAGCTCCGTCGGTCCCCAGCCCTGTCATGGAAGGGTCCGCCTCAAATCCCAGACTGTTGAGAGACAGATCCAGAAAATGCATATTCAGGTACAGTTCGTTGCGGGAACCGGAAAGAATCCTGGTACACAATTCCACCATATCCAGTTCCTGAAGCTGGCGGTGTCTGACAGGATCGATCATAGGCTTTCTTTCCCTCCCGTCCGGTTGAGAACTCTGGCCGTCTCGCTGAGCAGCACCTCGATAAACACGAAAAATAAAGTCTGGTCATCTAAAAATCCCATCCGACGGTTGTAGGATATCTGGGGGAGGCAGACAAAATAGTCACAGTTTTTTTTAAGAGGCGTAGTCCCGTTCATGGTAAAGAGGACCACGGTGGCGCCGTTTTTCTTCAGTCTCTGCACGGTCTCCTTGTATGTTTTCAGGCTGATGGAAAAGATGATGCACACGTCTCCCGGGCCGAAGATCTCCATATAATCCTGCATCACCACCTGGTCCGTGACCAGATAGTTGGCCATGCCCATCCTGGACAGGCGGTAGGACAGCTGGGAGGCGGAAAAGCCGGTCCGATTGTATCCCATGACAGCCAGCCTGGGAGTCCTGCACATGAGAGAGGCGATCTGTCGGACTATATCCATGTCCGTCTCCGCTGCCATCTGGTTCAGATATGTCACATACTGAGATACGATGGCCGACATGGAATCCTTCCCCTCATCCTCCTCCGGACTGTCGTTTTTCTTTGTGTCGGAAAGAGCGGCTCTTGACAGAGAAAACTTAAATTCGGAAAATCCCTGATACCCCAGCTTCTGGCACAGTCGGATCACCGCCGTGTTGGAAGTCCTGGCCTCCCTGGCGATCTGAGTCAGAGAGTACCGGATCACCGTCATGGGATTCTTCAGGATATATTCTGTAATGGCCTGCTCCGATCTGGTCAGGTTGGGAAATTCTTTTTCTAATCGTTCTAACGGGTTCATGAAAACGGCCTCCTTGGCGGGTATGTATCTATTGTATCAAAGTTTTGGAGAAATATCCACGAGTTTCTTCAGAGACCGCAGGGTATCAGCCAGAAACGGTTTTTGAGAAAAGATTAAAAAAATGATTTTTTATATAAATTACACAAAATCATATCTCATTTTAACGAATTCGACTTCATATTTTGTATAATTCGCCATTTTTGGATATTTATCCATTTTTATATTGTATTTTTATCCAAAATGGATTATCATAGAATCCAGAAAACCTGCCGGCAGGGTTTTGTGATTTCAATGAGGATTAATTTAAAACAAAGGAGTTTAATCATGGAAAAGTTTACAGAAGCGTTAGGTAATGCTCTTCTCCCCCTGGCTCAGAAATTATCGGAAAATCGTTATCTGAAGTCCATCAGCAGCGGATTCTCCGCCTGTCTTCCCATCGTTATCGTGGGCGCGCTGTTCACCCTTCTGGCCAATCTGAACCTGGGCTTTTATCAGGCTCTCGTCGGAGCCACTCCCTTAAAAGAGATCTTCGGATTTGTCCCCAAAATCACCACGGATATGCTGGCTCTCTATGCCGTCTACAGTATTTCCAGATCCACGGCAGAGAATCTGGGTATGGAACGGCAGACCAACAGCGTAGGGTTATTGACTCTGGCCATCTTTCTTGTTATGATCCCCTTAGGCGTAACGGGAACAAAGGATGAGGTGGTCGTGGCTGTAGCCGCTGCCCTGTCCACCTCTTATCTGGGCGCTGCCGGTCTGTTTACGGCCATGATTTTCGGACTCCTGGTGCCGGTGATGTACAAATTTTTTATCGACAAAAAGATCGTCATCCGCATGCCCGACAGTGTTCCTCCTCAGATCGCTATCTCATTCCAGGGCATCCTTCCGTCTTTCTGCATTTTGCTGATTTTCGCTCTGGTGCGGTTTTTGTTCTCCCTGACTTCTTACGGAGATATCAACACCTGTATCTATACTCTGCTGAAAGCGCCTCTGGCCGCTCTGGGAGCCAGTCCCTTTACCATGATCGTACTGATCATGATGTGCAGTATCATGTGGTTCTTCGGCCTTCACGGCGGAATGATCGTAATGCCCTTTATCAACATGCTGTATATGCCTCTTGCCATGGAAAATCTGACTGCCTACGGCGCCGGCGCCCAGCTGCCTAATATTATCGTAAAATCTGCCTGGTCCGGATTTGCTTCTCTGGGCGGCGCAGGGGGAACTGCCGGACTGTGTGTGATCATGTGTTTCCTGGCAAAAAGCCAGAGATACAAAGCCCTGGGCAAGCTGGCTCTCCCCTCGGGCATCTGCGGCATCAACGAACCCATTACCTTCGGACTTCCCATGGTATTGAATACCATCATGCTGATCCCTCTGATCCTTACGCCTATTATCACCTTCAGCCTGTCCTATCTGTTCACTTCCATAGGAATCCTGCCTGTCATGAACGGTATGGAGATTCCTCTGGGCACTCCCATCGTGCTCTCCGGCATGCTGTGCGGCGGCTGGAAGCTGGCCCTGTGGCAGATAGTGCTGGTGCTGATCCAGATGGCCTGTTATTTCCCGTTCTTTAAGATACTGGACAACCAGGCCCTCCAGGAAGAAAAACAGTAAAGGAGATCATTTATGGAAAAACGACCTAATATCCTGTTGTTTGTCGCTGATCAGATGCGCTGTGATTCCCTGTCCCACATGGGGAATCCGGCATCCAGGACGCCGAATCTGGACTCTCTTTTGGAGGACGGCGTCTCCTTCCGCAACGCCTACTGCCAGAATCCGGTGTGCGTCCCCTCCCGGTGCAGCTTTCTCACCGGGCGTTATCCTCATACCACCGGTCACCGGACCATGCATTTCCTCCAGGAGCCCCAGGAGCCCAATATCCTCCGGACCATGAAACAGCAGGGGTATGAGGTGATCTGGATCGGGCGCAATGACGTGATCCCTTCCAACCGTCCCAAAACGGAATTCTGTGATGAATTTTATTCCGGAAGCGACTTTGAAAACCACCGGGATGATGACAACCTGAAATTTGCCCCCGGCCCCGCCGTGTCCAGTGAAATTCCCGAATTTATGAAAAAGGATAACTACTATTCTTTCTATACGGGAAAGATGGACAGGGAACAGGCCAAATCTACTTTTGACTGGAACTGTGTGAAAAGTGCCCTGGATTATCTGGACAGAAAAGGCCGGGAAGGCAGTGAAAAGCCTTTCTTCCTGTACATTACCCTTTCCTTCCCTCATCCTCCCTATGGATGCGAAGATCCCTGGTTCAGCAGTATCTCCAGGGATTCCCTCCCTCCCAGGCGGACGGATGTGGAGAAGCTTCAGAGTAAGCCTTCCATGCTTCAGGGCATCCGCTCCAAACAGCAGCTGACCGGCTGGTCCGAGGAGCAGTATAACGAGCTGCGGGCCGTATATCTGGGCATGGTAGAACGGTTTGACCACCAGTTCGGCCTGGTGAAGGATAAGTTAAAAGAATGGAACCTCTATGACGACACCAGTATTTTTGTCTTCAGCGATCACGGTGATTATACGGGAGATTACGGAATTACGGAGAAGGTCCAGAACTGTTTTGAAAATCCCGTCTCCAACGTGCCTCTGCTGATCAAACCGGCTTCCAGGTTCCCTGTGCAGCCGGGAGAAAGCCGGGTCCTGGCAGAGCTCGTGGACCTGCCCGCCACCTTCGCCCACATGGCAGGATTTACTCTGGATTATACTCAGTTCGGCAGATCTCTGCTGGATGCCGTGGCCGGAGCTCCGGTTCACAAAGACGCCGTATTCTGCGAAGGCGGACGAATCCACGGGGAAACTCAGGCCATGGAGGGGGGCCACGGCCCCAAATCTCCTTACTGGCCCCGGCTCTCCACCCAGTGTGAAGAGGGGCCGGAACACACCAAGGCTGCCATGATCCG
>CAJUJV010000002.1:17258-33188 GCA_910586845.1 uncultured Hungatella sp. | reverse complement strand
CATGGACCATTTTAAATATGTGATGCGGCTTTATGAAAAGGATGAGTTCTATGATCTTGAAAAGGATCCTCTGGAGCTTCATAACGCCATCGACCTTCCCGAATACCAGGATCAGATCCAGAACATGCGCATGCGCCTTCTGCGGTTCTATATGGAGACGGGAGACGTGGTGCCCGACAGAAAGGATCCCAGGTAAGAGGCAGAAACGGCAGGAAAAAAGAGTTCCGCAAAACTCAAGAATTTTCAAACCTTTGAGTTTCACGGAGCTCTTTCTCTTTTATTCTTATTTTGACCTGCTTATTCTGCGATGCGGATAACGGCCTTCACGATATCCGCTTTATTATTCACACTGTGATCCATCGCTTTCTGCACATCATTAAGATCAAATATATCTGTCACGATCCCTTTCAGATTTACTTTGCCCGCCGCGACCGCCTCAATTGCTATTGGATAGATATGGCGGTAACGGAATACTGTCTTAAAGGTCAGCTCCTTATCCAGAGCAAGGCTCATCGGAAGCGTCATCTCGCCGCTTTTGCTGTATCCAACCAGAACAATAGTCGCGCCCTTTTTCGTCATATGGATTGTCTGAACAGTCGTTATCTGAGTACCCGCTGTTTCCACCGCCAGATCACAGCCCTTACCGGCGGTCAGTTTCCTCACTTCTTCCACCGCATCCGTCCGGCTTCCGTCGATTACTCCGTCTGCACCCAGTTCTAATGCCTTCTGGAGCCGTTTTTCCATAATGTCCACCACAAATACCCTGGATACTCCCATTGCTTTTAATGCCATCATTGTCACAAGACCGATGCACCCTGCACCCATAACTACCGCTGTCTGGCCCGCTCTTGCCCCTCCCTGCATGGCTGCATGGAAGCCTACCGCCAAAGGCTCTATCAAGGCCCCTTCCAGCGTACTTACGTTATCCGGCAGTTTAAAACAAAGATCCGCTTCATGTGCCACATATTCCTGGAATACGCCGTCTACCGGAGGCGTTGCAAAAAATACCACATCCGGACAGAGGTTGTAATTCCCTGTTTTGCAGAACTCACAGTGTCCGCAGGTTTTTCCCGGCTCCAGTGCAACCCGGTCGCCCACTTTCAGATGCTTCACTCCTTTTCCGACCTCCACTACCGTGCCGCCAGGCTCATGTCCCAGCACAAAAGGCGGCTTCACCACATAATCTCCGATTGCCCCTGTTTCATAATAATGCAGGTCGCTGCCGCAGATACCCACATACTCCAATTTCACAAGAACTTCGTCGTCCTTCGGTACGGGAATCTTCCTTTCCTCAAATCCCATTTTACTGATTCCGAGCATAACAGCAGTCTTCATTGTCCCTTCCATAACAAATTTCTCCTTCTATTTATTATATACTTTATTAAATAGTTTTATTATGTTTTTTATTATAAGGGCATTCTATATCTTTGTCAACGAGAAATCCGATAAAAAAAGAGATTCCATCCCTGAAATCTCTCACGCTATAACCTCAGACTCGTGTTATACCTGTTCCATAAACATCTCTATAACATTTAAAGCTGCTCCCAGCGCGGCCGTTCCTGTCTTATGCCGGCATGTTCTGATAAAAGAACCGTCTTCTGCAAATGTATTCCTTTCCGATACTTTATCCCGGATATCCCGAATGAACCTGCCCATGCAGCTCCCTACATATCCTCCCAGAACAACATCACAGTCCAGAATCATATGAAGATTATTCACTGCTATGGCCAGATAGGATGTATACTGCTCCCAAAGGCAGATCTCTTCCCTGCCTCCTTGCTCCAGCCGTTCAAAAAAATATTCCACTTTTCCATCTGTAAGACACTTGGCGGAACAATAAGCATCCAGGCAGCCACTTTTTCCGCAGTAACAGACTTTCCCGCCTGGAACAACCGTCATATGCCCAACTTCTCCGCAGCGGAAATTCCTGCCCTGTTCCAGCCTTCCATTACTATAGACGGCCCCCCCTACCGTATTGCTCAAGGAGAGATAAAAAAAACGGTTCCTGTCCCCAGACCGGATTCCCTCTGCATAGGCCCCTGCATTTGCGTCATTTAAAAAATAGCATGGATAGGAAAAGAAACGGCTTATGGAATCAAAGGGGACGGATTCTACTCCCAGTATATGAGAACCGGCAATCATCCCCTTTTCCAGATCTATGATACCGGGAAATGATATTCCAACGCCCAGGATTTTATCCCTTTCGGCTCCGCTTTTATCCAGAAAACGTTCCAGTTCCTCATTGATTTCACGGCAGTAAACATCTCCCACGGCATAAGGCTTATAGATACGGACATAGTTTAATATTTCACCTGTAAGGTTGGAGACCACCATGGCGATATGATTTTTTGTAATATCCAGTCCGACTGCCTGTCTTGCATTCGCAGCCGGCGACAATGCTTTCGCCCGCCTCCCTCCTGTTGACTGGAATTCCCCGTTTTCCTCCACCAATCCCTGCCCGACCAGCTCCTTTGTAATCTGTGTCACGGTCGGCAGGCTCATCTGTGTGGCGTAAGATATATCCGGATTCGACACGGTCCCGTGGCTGCAAATGTAACGGAAAACAGAGTTCCGGTTTCTTTTTTTTACCTCCATGTTCGTCTCTTTTTTCTTATCCATCTCATCTCCTGTACTTAATGAAAGAAAGGATTTCTGCCTCTCACCCTTCTGTATATCTCCGCCAGCCGCGGATATGCATACTGAAAAAAGCCTTTGTAGGCGCTGCAGAAATAATTCTTTCCCGTACTCTTCTCCGTCACCGGCTCTCTGTTTCTGCGGCAGCCACCCCGGCACAGAGAAAGCCACCGACAGTTCCTGCAGTCTTCATGAAGCTGCTGCGACCACCGGATAAATCCCAGTTCTTCCCGCCGCCTGTCCATGTCCTCAAAAGCGTCTTCCTTCACATTTCCCAGAAGCCATTGATCCAAAGCGTAGAAATCACAGGGATAGGTGCTTCCGTCTGCCTCGATTACCCACTGCTTCCCGCAGACACCTCTCATGCTGCAGCTCTCCGGAACCTGGCCATCCATGATCATCAGAAGGTTTTCAAAATACCGGTTATAAGGCGACCGCCCGGCTTTTGCGTCCAGATACCAGGCATCAAAAAGATTTTTGAGAAACGCCTCGTATCTCTCCGGGGTCAGAGAATACTCCTGGCCTCCCGGTTCCTCTCCTATGGGATCCAGACACTCGATGTACTGCTGATAATAAAATTTGTTTTTCTGAAAGAAATTATAGAGCTTCTGTCCGTTCCTGGCCGTAGCAGCCGTCACTACGGTCAGAATATTATAATCCACATGATATTTCTCCAGGATCCTGAGCCCTGCTATGATCCGGTTAAAGGTTCCGTCTCCGGCAGCATCTTTCCTGTACCGGTCATGAAGATCTTTGGGACCGTCCAGGGAAACTCCTATGAGATAGTGATGCTCTGCCCAGAATCCGGCCCAATCCTCGTCGATACTGAGACCATTGGTCTGAAGGGCATAGTGAAACCGGATCTTTTTAGGATTTTCACACCGTGAAATGTAGTCTGCCAGATCCTCATAGAAAGCCAGCCCCGTAAGAGTGGGCTCGCCTCCCTGAAATGCCAGAGTGCAGATACCATCCCCAAACTCCAGGGCCCGGTCAACAATGGTATGCATAGTAGCCGTCTCCATGATCCCATAGGAAGAGATCTGACGGTTGTCCTGTTCATCGGCATAGAAGCAATATCTGCAGCGCATATTGCAGTTTCCGGAAGCCGGTTTTATTAAAATATTTAACTGAGGCATAGCTTTTCTCTCCTACCGTCTGTTCAGCCCGCGCTATCCGCAAAACCGCGTACAGCGCTCTCCGCCGGCTGAACCATTCTATAAAAACCGAACCATATTATAGACACAGATCATCATGATAATGACCATAAGTCCGATAAACAGCCGGTTTACCATAGCCGCGTCCAGCCGTCTGTTGACGACCCGTCCCCCGGCTCCGCCCAGGATTCCGCCGGTGACCATGAGGATCAGAAGTCCAATCTCAAATTGAGGCACCGTCCCGGTCAGCAGGGTATTGAGAAGACTGGCGATCTGGGAAAACAGGATAATATACAGGGAGTTCTGAGCCGCCGTCTTGGTGTCCATGGAAAAAAAGAAGAACAGGACTACCAGGTTAATAGGACCGCCTCCGATCCCCAGAAAGGAAGAGAAAATCCCCAGCACCAGACCGATGGCGATGCAGGCCCAGACCGCCGTCACATGATGAGTTCTGATCCTGTCCTTTTTTATGGTATAGATCATGGTCCCCAGAGTAATCACCAGAAGGCAGGCTGCCTGAACGGCGCCTACCTGATCCTTGTCTGGCACCAGGCCCGAAAGATACTGAAACATCATTTTCCCCGCCACGCCTCCCAGAGCCGCTCCGACAGCCAAAGGCGTCCCTGTCTTCATGTCTACAAGAGAAGAACCGCTGAGCTTGGCTTTTACTACAGAATAGCATGACATAGACAGTACCGTGCAGCCTGAGAGAAAACTGATGCTGGCTACGCTGAGCACTCCAAAGGCATCCAGAATAGGTTTGATCAGCACTCCGCCGCCGATCCCGCAGATGGCCCCTGCCACAGAGGCCAGAAAACTTACGAGTCCAAAAATGATGTAAAGATACAGATTCACAATCGTTATCCTCCTGTCTTCTTTTGTTCATGACAAACATCCCTGGTATTATTCTTTACAAAGCAAACCGCCGTCTTTTTGCGGTTTCCTGTCCTCCTGTCTTATCCATCAGATAGCTGACCGCCGCCAGGCTGCCGCTTCTTCCTGCCGTTTCGATGACTGCCTTCATATCCCGGGGATCATAAGAAATATGTTCCATGAGCCACGCCAGCCCTTCTGTATCCTCCTGCCCGGCGCTCTGGCAGGCCGCCGCTATGCGGTGAGCCGTCAGATACTTCAGGTATTGTTCTCTGTATCTTTCTGTCAGCTCACATGGATACATAAGCCTTCCCATGGCCAGAGAGATCACCAGTTTCTCCGGCTCCTGGACCTGAACATGAGGGAACAGGCTGTCATATTCCTGAAACTGAAATCTGGTTTTGACAAAAGCGTTGCGGTACTTCTGACCGCAGCCGTGAGTGTTGGTAACCAGGATCCTGGCAGGGGTATTCTCCACTGCTTCCTCAAAAAATTCCGGGAAAATCAGCCGCCCCCTCTCCGGTCCGTCATAGTCCACAGCCACAGTCTGACGCAGTTCCGCCAGAACCTCTTTAAAACAGGACCGCTGTGACTCGTCTATATGGATAACCATTTCCTCCACTCCCAGACAGCCGGTAAACACTCCCGGGCCCCAGTCCAGGGTAGTGCTGTACAGCTCCAGTTTCTTCAGCTTCTCACAGTTGTACAATCCGTAGGCTCCCACCCGTCTCAGAGCGGAAGGGAGTCTCAGTTCTTTTAATGCGCTGCCCTTTACCTCCGGAAGTTTTAAAGCCTCCTCTTCTGTAATCCTTTCTCCTGTTCCCGACTGCCAGGCCCCGCCGGAGCGCCCGGCATCTTCCGGAGGTCTGTGAGCGGAAAACAGATAAGGCGCCAGTTCTGTCACGGCCTGTCCGTCTATCTCCTCCGGCACCGCTGCCAGACTGTCCATACCGCGGTAATCCAGGATCCTGACTCCTTCGCTGCCCTTCTCCCAGAAGTATGCTGTGTCTGCGGTCATGCCGGATCCTCCTTATATGATATTTATTTTCCCGATAGTATCAATTATAATGCTTCTCCGGAAACCTGGCAAGCCCCAGTTGCCGTTTACAGTCAGTCAGCCGAAAATCGCCTGTGGTAATGAGAAGGTCCTCTTTTCTCTGTTTTCATGATCATATAGATTTCTTTCTCCTGCTGTATTATAATATTTGTCATAACAAAAAGAAAAGGAGATTTCCCATGATCATCACTCTTACTGACCAAAACACCAGAACCACCGCTTCCATCGATTCTGTCGGCGCCCAGCTGATCTCTCTGAAAGACGCTTCCGGAAAAGAATATATCTGGCAGAGAGACCCGGATATGTGGTCCGGCTCATCGCCTCTTCTATTTCCTGCCATAGGCAACTGCAGGGGCGGGCGTACCCGGTTTGATGGAGTCTGGTACAACATGAAAAAACACGGCTTCTGCAGAGAAGCAGACTTTGCCGTGACAGATCAGACCGAAGCCTCTGTGACGTTCCGCCTCGCATCCGATGAAGGCACCCGTCTTTTTTATCCCTATGAGTTTGTGCTCTCCCTCGCATACAGACTGGAAAGCGGGACCCTCTTTATGGATTATTCTGTTGAGAACAAGGACTCCCGAAGGATCTGTTACTGTCTGGGCGCTCATCCGGGGTTTAACTGTCCTTTAGAAAAAGGGGAATCTTTTGAGGATTATCAGCTGGAATTTGAAAAAGAAGAGAACACACACTCTGTAGTCTATGACGTGAAAGCCCTTCACTTTGACCCGAACCGCCGGGGAATCACCCTGGATCACTCCAGAGTCCTCCCTCTTTCCTATGATCTGTTCCGGGAAGATGCCATCTATTTTCATGAACTGCTCTCCCGTAAAGTATCTCTGATCCACCACAGGACCCGCCGGGGCGTCCAGGTGGCTTATCCCGGATTTGAGACCGTGGCCTTCTGGACCCCTGACGGAAAACAGGCTCCCTTCCTCTGTGTGGAACCATGGAACGGTTCCGCCATCTGGGCTGATGAAGATGACGAGTTCATCCACCGCCGCCATGTACAGATCCTGGAGCCCGGCAGGACGAAATCTTACCATGTGGAGATAAAAATCCTGAATGCCCCTGTCTGACGGCGGGGCGCAGAAGAGCCGGCTTTCTGAAGCTGCCTGCTTTACAGAAGAATCTCTTTCAGAGCCCGCTTGGGCACATAGTGGATCTGATTTTCATCTCTGTAATATTTGACATCTCCTGTCTCACTGACAGGAACCACTTTCACTTCTTCTTTGGGTTTTCCGAGAGCCAGCACCAGCTGAATCCTGTAGCGCTCCGTGTCGATTCCCAGGGCTTTCGCCAGGTCGGCTCTCCGGATATTCCCCAGCATACAGCCTCCGTAGCCTTTCTCCACGGCTCCCAAAAGCATGGTCTGGGCGGTGATCCCCGTGTCGATCAGCTTATTATTCCCCAGGCTGCCGTCCTCCACTATGATGATATAGGCTGCCGGCCGCTCTCCTTCCTCCGGGCCGTCCCAGTCCGGCAGTGCTCCTGCCCAGCTTAAATAGGGATAGACCAGGGCATTTTCCTCTTCCGTGTTCACCAGCCTGAACTTCAGGGCCTGAGAATTAGCCGTGGAAGCGGTCATCCTGGCCAGGTCCGCCAGGTCTTTTAATTCGGCGTCGGAAATCTTTACGTTTTCGTAGAAGCGCCGATAGGAACGGCAGTTGTATACCAGATCTTTCAGCATATGATATTACCCCTTTCATCTTATTTTTAGCCGATATTTCTTTAAATAATCTCTTAGCACATACTTTACCAGCTTTTCAGCGGGATGTAAATAATAAACGCAACCGCCTATAAAAATCATATGACGCTTAGGCCGTATCCGGGAAAGGGGAGACACTCAACAGAAAAATCCCCTCCGCCCCCGCCGTCATCCGGCAGTTCGCGGAGGGGATTTTCTCAAACCCTCAATCTTTACTCCTCAAAAGTCACATCATTTTCCAGGTCCGCCCCGTTGGAGGCGATCAGTTTCTTATAGTAATAGAATGATTTCTTCCTGCTTCTCTTTTTGCTTCCGTTTCCATAGTCGTCCTGATCCACATAGATCATGCCGTAGCGCTTGGTCATCTCGGAAGTGCCGGAGGACACCAGGTCGATGGGCCCCCACCAGGCATAGCCGAACACATCCACCCCGTCGGCGATGGCCTCCCTCATCTGCTCCACATGAGCTCTCATGTAGTCGATGCGGTAGTCGTCCTGGATCCGTCCGTTCTCGTCGAACTGATCCACCGCGCCCAGGCCATTTTCCGAGATGAAGATAGGCTTGTGATACCGGTCATAGATCCTGTTCAATGTAACCCGGAAACCGATGGGGTCTATGGTCCAGCCCCACTCGGACTTGGGCAGATGGGGATTCTTGATGTCAGACACCAGACGCCCTGTGGGCTGGGGTACCGGCGATCCCTTGTACCGCATGATGTAGGTCATATAGTAGCTGATAGTGATGAAGTCCACGACCCCTTCCTTCAGAATCCTCTCGTCATTAGGCCCCATGTCGATGTGGATATCATTCTCGTCGAAGAACCGCTGCATGTAGTAGGGGTACTCCCCGTTGGCCTGGACGTCGGTGAAGAACCAGTTGAAATGATCCTCAAACATCACCTGAAGCTGATCCTCGGGCCTGGAGCTCTCGGCGTAATTCTCCAGACGGCACAGCATGTTGCCCATCATGGCCTCCGGGTCGATCTCGTGGAGCTTCTTCACCGCCAGGGCGCTGGCGATAAACTGGTTGTGGACCGCTTGGAATTTCAGCTGCCAGTTGCCCAGGTAGGGGTTGCAGCTGTTCGGCTCCGGGGCTCCGTCCATGATGACGCCGCTGCTGGTAAATGGATTGGACAGCACATTGTTGATCTCATTGAAGGTCAGCCAGTATTTCACCTTCCCCTTGTACCGCCTCATGACCGTCTCCGCGTAGCGGACAAAGGCATCGGTGGTGTGGCGGCTGGCGAACCCGTTGTAGGTTTCTGCCAAGTGAAGAGGAGTGTCGAAATGGGAGAGGGTCACCAAAGGCTCGATGCCGTACCTGTGCAGCTCGTCGAACACCGCGTCATAGAATGCCAGTCCCTCCTCGTTGGGTTTCTCGTCGTCGCCGTTTGGAAAGATCCGGGACCAGGAGATGCTCATGCGGAACACCTTAAATCCCATCTCCGCGAACAGCTTGATATCCTCTTTGTATGTATGATAGAAATTGATGCCTCTCCTCTTGGGAAGCTCCCACTTCTCCGGGTGCTTCTTCATGTCCTCCACCATCTCTCTGGAGGCCGCGTTGTGGGGCACATGGACATCAAAGGTTCCCTCCGTGTCCCGGATCTCCTTGGTGATCAGTCTGGCGAAATCCGACGTAGCCGGACCTCTGCCGCCCTCGTCCCAGGCTCCCTCGATCTGATTGGCGGCAGTGGAACCCCCCCAGAGAAAATGTTCAGGAAATGTCTTTGCCATATGATTTGTCCTCCTCCTATTTTTTTCGTTCCATCAGCATCTTTACGATGGGAAGCAGCTTTTTGGTCATCCGCAGTTCCGTATTGATAGTCATGATTGTGTCCTGGGCGTGGATAAACAGCAGAGAGTACTCCATGTTCTCCCCGGCCACCTGGCTCTGGATCACCTCGGTCTGTGCGTTGTGGGCCTTGACGATCAGCTCCTCCGCCTCCTTCAGGAGTTCCTCCGCCTTCGTAAGATCCCCTTCCGCCATGGCCGCCAGCGCCTCGTCGATCTTCATCCGCCCATCCCCGGCGTTCATCACAACCTGGATGGCGACAGCATTGATATCTTTCATAGTCTTTTCCTCCTTATTGTCTTTAAGCGTTGGCCCTGGCGGCTGCCTTGGCCGCGGCCCGCTCTTCCTCTTTTTTGAGTTCCGCCTTGTCCGCTGCCTTGAAGAACGGATACCAGATCAGGGCGGCGATGACAAAGTTGATACATACCAGCAGCACATTGCGGACATCTCCGCCGGACATAAAGAAGGCGGAAACCGCGTTGGGCGCGAAGTTCATATCAAAGTTTACATAATTGATGGTGCCCCATCCCATGGCAAACCACAGATAGGAGAAACCGGGCAGGATAATGGCGTTTAAAACCGTGGGAATCAGCATAAAGGGATTGCCCACCACCGCGCCGTACTGCAGAGGCTCGTTGATGTTGAACACAGAGGGAACCAGTGTGGCCTTGCCCAGAAGCCGGTATTTTTTCGACTTGGCTCTGAGCATATACAGGGCCAGGGGCAGTGTAGCGCCCTGTCCGCCGATGTGATGGTAACGGCTGAATCCGTAGGCGTAAATATTCTTGGGAGCCATACCGGCTGCCACCAGGGAGGCGTTCTCCGCGATGGCCGCCTGGGTGATGCTTCGTGTCACGGGAGTGAACACCCAGCCGGACACGCCGAAGAAGTAGAAGATGTTCTGCAGGAATACGATGAGTACCACGCCGGGGGCGCTCTGGGCAAATCCGGTTACAGGCTTCATGATAATCTGCACCATGGTGAATACGTCGATCTTCAGTATGTAGGTAAACAGGTACCCCACGGTCAGGCTCAGGATAATGGCAATAATATTGTCAAACCAGTTCTTGATAAAATCAGGAAGCACGCTGTCCTCACTGAAGAAAGAGAACTTGTTCATGGCTTTGTACACAGCAGACACCAGCAGACCTACCACCATGGCGGTGAACATGCCGCCTGCGCCGAACTTGGACATAGCCACCAGGGAGCCGCCTTCCACGGTCTCGAAATTCATGCACATCAGGAAAGTGCCGATTCCCGTAAATCCGGCAATCATGGCCCGGTCTTTCTTGCCGATCTTGTTCATACAGTTGTACGGGATCACATAGGCCACAAACAGACCGATGAGGCCGAAGGAAAAGGTGCTGATGGGGGAGATGTCCGGCAGCGCCGGTACAAACCGCCTCAAAATCGCCCACAGGGACGGGATGGTGCTGACCATGGAAAATGGCACAATATAAAGGATGGCGTCAGCCACGATGCTGAACCAGAAATTCTTCGTAATCTTGTTGACGACGGGAACCAGATTTTTCTCGATCCACGCCTGAATCTTATTCATCATATCGTTTTTCTCCTTGTCTCATAAAATTGCCGTCTCACAGGACGGAATCGCGGCTGAGAGTCTTTTGTCTACTCTTCGTTGTAAAACTCGATGGCAGACTCCAGGATGCTCTCCCCGTCTAAAGCGCCGTAATCATCCGGGTCAATGGAGGTCACCTTCACATTGTGGTCCCTGAGCATCTCCCGGTATTCCGGAACCTCGGCTGAAAAATGAGGCCCCAAGAGCAGCACGTCGATCTTGTCCGCGTACTCCGCCACCTGAGACTTGCTGACCGCATGGATGGTCACATCCAGATTTTTCGCCTTAGCTGCCTTCCTCATGTTGGCCGCCATAAATCCGGTAGAAGCTCCGATACCGCATGCAAGTAAAATTCTGATCATAAAACAATTCCCCTTTCTGCTTTTTATATAGTTTTCTGTATCTCATGACCCTATTTTAAAGCAGGATTCACGATTTATAAAACAGAGTTCTTTCCGGCAAAGCGGCAATATAGACAGATTGCCGCCTTGCCGGAAAATCGCTTAGACCGCAGGGGGCTGGGCGTAAAAAAAGATCCACAGCCCCCGGCCTTTTGTGTGCCGGCATGATGCTGTGGATCCCAAATGGCAGGAACCGGATCCGCCCCAACCGCCGCTTTCCCTGGGGTCAGGTGATCCTCCTGCAGAATTCTTCGAATGTACTTGTCTTTAGAAGCTCGATGGTCCGGTTGGTGGAGTTAAACAGGTCCACCACCAGATCAAAGGCGAGGGTGAAATATTTCATCTCCTGTCTGGCGATTCCCACCAGGAGGATAAAGTGGACGGTCTTTCTCCCCCACTGGATGGGCATATTGTTGTGGACCACGCAGATAAAGGACCGCTCCGGGTTCTGGCTGATGGCGTGGGGCATGGCCAGGACATCAGTGAAAGCCGTGCTGGAAACCGACTCCCGCAGCACCACGTCCTGGATGAAAGCCTCTTTAACATACCCCTGCTCCAGGCACCGCTGCCCCATAAACCGAATGTAGGCCTCCTCGTCCTCCAGGGCAAGATTTCGAAAGTACAGTTCCTTGTGAAACAGGCTCCGAAAAAAGGTCCGGGTATGTTCCAGCCTTTTCTCCTCCTCAATGTGGTCCAGCTTCTCCCTGATGTCGTCCATATTTTTTTTGGTGAGAATCGGACTGACCTGGACGATGCGCCGCCCCTCGCTCTCCACCGGCAGAGTGGTGATCACCAGGTCGCTGACCGTGGCGTGCTGGAGAAAGCAGCTGATGGACAGCACATTGCGGATCAGGAGCCGGTCCTTGAAGGTCTCGCTGATGTGGCTGACCAGCTTTTTGGAGTAGGCGTGATAGGACTCTACCACGATGGTGCAGGTGACAAATTCCTTGTGCTGTCTGCTGTTTTCCAGGTAAGCGCCGAAATGGAAGGCGATAAACGCGATCTCGTCCTCATTGAAACTCACCTGGTAGATGTGATCAAAATTGTGGGCAAAAAATACTGCCATATCGTAGACCGGCGCATAGTCCTTTTTCAGCTGAGGCCCCACCGGGTTGGGGATGCCCATCTGGTAAGCACACCGCTGATAGGCATAATACACATGCAGGACAAACTGCATGATAAAATCATTGTCAAATTCCGGGATGCAGTACCGCTCGGACACCAGGGATAGGACGGAAGTCACATTGCTGATAAACTCATGGCTGATGACGCTGCGGATATCCACCGTCTCGTGTTCCGCCGACAGGGCGATGAGAATCAGGATCTGCTGATAGTCCCGCTCCGGAATCTGCATCCCGTGGTTCTCCATAAAATTGGCGGAGATCATGTCCGCCAGAGCCTTGATCTCCTCCCTGTCATAGAGGGATTCTAAAAGCCCGTCGGTGGACACAGGGGATTCCTGCTCCTCCAGGCCGTCTCCCGACTGAAGCCGGATCAGAATCACCAGAATATGGACCATAAGATTATTCAGGGAATAATCGTTGAGGTAAATCTGCGCCTTCTCAAAAACAGGATACAGCTCCTGCATGATTCCGTCGATATCCTGCCGAGGAAACAGCTGGAGAAGGGACTCGTCCGTCTTCCAGAAGCCGTAGGAATCGCTGGTGGCGATATAGCCGATGAGCCGCCGCTTATTCCGCTCGCTCCCTCTGAGATAGAACTGGTAATTGCTGGATTCCACCCGCAGCCCGTACTCCCTGACCATGGTTTTTATCTGGGGTATGATCACATTGACCACAGTGCTGGCGCTGACAAAGAGCCGTTCCGCCTCGTCGAATGCATTGATCCCTTCCTTGCTGGTCAGCAGATCGGACAGAACCTGCCAGGACCTGGCCTCATTTTCAGAAGGGCTGCTGTCCTGGGCCGCCGCCCCTTCCTCCAGCCGATATCCTTCCCTGGAGGAGACGATGGATACACCGCCGCTCTCATTTAATACCTTTATGTAATTGCGGACCGTCCTCTCGCTGGTGCCCAGCATCCCGGCAAGTATGGCCCCGGGGATGCACTTGTCCGCCTCCGAGAGAATCCTCAGCAGCTCGTTTTGCTTGTTATTTTTCATGTGGTAAGGCTCCTTGTGCTGTGCTGGATGAACCGGGCAGGGCTGTCAGAGATTGTTTTTGGCAAACTCTCTCAGGGCCTCGATGGCCTCCTCCTCCCGGTCCCCGTCTGTCTCCAGGGTAATCTCCTGGCCGCACCTGACCCTGAGCCCCATGACCCCGAAGATCTTCTTGGCGTCCGCCCTCCGGTTTCCCTGTACGACCGTGACACGGCAGGGAAAGGAGAGAGCAAGCTTTGTCAGAAAACCGGCCGGCTGGGCGTGCAGGCCCATCTTGTCGGTGATGGTGTATCGGAATGATTTCATTGGTAACCTCCCATAGAAAAAGCTGATGGCCTTCCGCCCTTACCCCTTGCGGAAAATCATCAGCCTGATAAGTGTACTATTCTTTGATAAAATCCAGCTCTGTAAGGTTGATTCCCGAAGCCGTAAGGATAACTTTTAATGCCGTATAACGTCTTTTCATCTCCCGGTATGCTTCCACCGCCATTTCATAATCTGTTCTTTATCCGATTTCTGTCTATCATTATAGTCCATAATGAAAAGCCTGTAAAGCCTGAGTTTCACTTCGGCCTCTTGATTCCGCCTTTTCTCTTCAATCCAAACCCATGGAGATAGATTTCCGGCACATTGATCCTGCCGTCAGTGGTCTTCATCACCACTCCCAGTGTCAACAGCACATCCAGAATCTCCATATTGGTTTTTCCCGGCAAGTTCTTTCGCTCCTCCTCCGGCCAGTTTTCCGGCACCAGATAACTTAAAAACTCCTCCAGACCCATTAACATGGTCTTTTTGTTCAGGCGGGTGATGAGATTCTGCATCCACTGATATTCTTCTTCCGTCAGCTCCTTCACTCTGTCACCGGAAACCCTTGTGATAGCCCCTGCAGTCTTGTGGGAAGAAGGAGTCGGTCAGCTTCCAGTTTGGAGATATCATCTCCGTGGGACAGCATATCCTCCGCGGCGAAGGCGAAGCATTTTAAAAAAGCCCGGGGAGCCATCTCTCCGTTGGCGTCCTGGATATGGTTGGGAACCCAGGTATAGCTTTCACCCCTCTTAGCGTTGCTGCCCATATACTTTCCGATCATCTTCGCGGCAAATGCCTCAAAGGCCTTCTCCGAATTCCCCGGCAGATATCCCAGAGCTGGATTTTTCTCTGCCTGAAGCAGCTCCGGCACATCTTTTAAGTAGGATACCGGATCCTCTATCCCCAGATTCGCCAGCCGCTTTACCAGCAGCCGATAGAGAGCCACCTTGTTCCAGTTTAATTCAAACCGATAGGCCCCCATCTTCGATGCGTCAACAAACCGAAGGGACTTTGCGTTATACAGATCACTGCGCAGAAAAATCTTCGCCTTTAGATTCGTATAGCGGCTGTTGTGGCGATACCAAAAATCCAGCAGACTTCTTATAAAAGCAAAGAGATCCTCATAATTGCCGCAGATCCGGTCCAGCTCGTCATATACCAGAAATACACACAGATCCTTCTCTTTAAAGAAACTGTCTGCCTTGTCGAGAAAGCTTTCCCACTTTTCTTTTTCCGAATCCAAAGCCTTCCACCACTTAGAAATCTCACTGCTGTTTTTTTGTAAGCCCTCTTTCACAGACGGGGCAAAATACTGATCCGCCAGCTGGCGAATCCTGTCCTCTCCTCCGTATTCCCGCAAGATCACCGAACACAGCAAACCGCCCCAAAAAGAGCCGAGATGATCCGGCTTTTCATTTTTCAAAAGATCATCACAGACATTCGATGTGGGAAATGCTTTTGCCTCCGGTCCTCTCGCCGCATATCCGACAAAAAACACGCTTTCTCCCAGGTTTGTATAGCGGCGCCGGTCTTTCTGACTCATCACATGATCCAGCCCGCCGCAGGAGGTCAGAATCCGAAACAGTTCTGTTTTTCCCGATCCCCGGCCTCCTGTAATCAGAAAGATCCGCTTGTCCGCCAGCCTGCTGTAATCGCGAAGTGGAAGGAAATTCTGTAAAAGATTGTCCTCATCTTCCCCCGCCCCGTCGGCTGACATACCCATGCCTTCTTCGCGATCGGCCGTTCGGACAGGTAGAATTGGATATGATCTCTGTTCTTCCAGTTTATCCGTTCCTGCTTCAGAATATCTATAATCGGTTCCTGACGCTCCTGGATTTCGTTTTTCCTGTCTGAATTTGACAACTTCTTCCAATAGATTTTTCCGCTAAAGCATGGCCCCAGTTCCTGATGGAAAATTGTGGCAAGCTCCTGTTTATCCAGATCAAGAACAGATTCTGTATTATCCATCAAAAAAGATAGTTTTCCATATACATCTCTTATTATTGTAACCTCTGATAAAAGACTTTTTTGCCCCACAAGCATACACTCTGCACCGCCGCATCCAAAGAGTTATTAAATGTGATCATACTTCATCTCCTTATAAATAGCCATCTATCCGCATACGCACCATCTCTTTTATCAGGCTGTACGCTGCCTTTCGACAGTCCTCTGCATTGGCTTTTGTATAGGTATTGTCTTTGAAGTATCGCCTTTCTGGATGATCCCCGAACAAAATTGACGGCAACTTCATTTTCGACAGCTTTAGTCCGCAGGAAGGTTCCAGTATTGTCAGCAGCTCCATATCTGC
>CAJUJV010000002.1:16987-17236 GCA_910586845.1 uncultured Hungatella sp. | reverse complement strand
AGCAACATCATTTGGAGATTATAAAGCAGTATCTCCCCAAAATGGCTGTATTGTTTTTTATATTTTCCTATTTCCTCAGGGTCGCTCATTTTAATGGAACGCGCTTTTTCCATAATTATTTTCAAGGCGCATTCCGCCGCGAATCCCTGCATGCATACGGCATCGTCATATTCTTCCTGCTCTTCCAGTATTGCACCGCCGATCCAGCGCCTGATCGCCGCTTCGTAAAAATTTTCAGCTGCCAACACG
>CAJUJV010000002.1:0-16977 GCA_910586845.1 uncultured Hungatella sp. | reverse complement strand
CACCCCCATTCTTACAACCTGGCCGTTCATGCCAAAGGCTCTCTCAGTGGATTATATCACAAATGCTTCTTTAGGAACAAGATTCAAATCAATACACCACCTTAAACCCCGACTCCCTCACACAGGGAATCTCCGCCATCTCCATGTCCTCGATGGAGATGAACCTCTGGCCCTGAAGATCTTCCAGAAATTTCTCAATCTGCCTCTCTTCCCCCTGGACTTCCATCTCAACCCTGTTGTCATAGAGGTTCTTCACCCACCCGGTCAGGTGTCTGGACTGAGCCAGATAGGTGGAGCGATAGCGAAACCCTACTCCCTGCACCATACCTGAAAAATAGATGTGTTTTCTCACTTCCACTATAATTTTCCTCCTTTCTCCGGCTCCTGTCACTCCCCCTGTTCTGCCAGGCAGAGACGGATATTGTCAAGTACTTTTCTGCTCAGCAGCTCAAATGCCTGTCTGGTTCTTCCCACCGAAGTTCTCATACAGATCACATTTTTCCTCTCTATAAGCTTTCCCGACGGGTCGCCGATGGCTGCCTCCGTGTCGCAGCAGTACAGATTGTCCCCGGATTCCAGCCAGTCTCTCAGCGCCTCCGTGTCTGAGGCCGTACCTATGGACGTGTTCATGAGGATCTTTTTATTTCCCAGATATCGGAACTGCTCTTCGTGGAGCAGAATCACGTTTTTGTTGAGACAGGTAATCACCACCTGATTTTTGGCAAGAAGTTCTTCAAGAGGAAGATAAGCTATACCTGCTGCCTCCTTCTCCGGCTTTCTGGTCCTGCTGAAATAGGACACTCTGGCTCCCATCATCAGCAGGGCATCGGCGATCATCCCTCCTGACACTCCCAGCCCCACGATTCCCACCCGGAGTCCGGTCAGCTCCAGAGGTTCCTCCTGCCACATGGGATAGTCAAAACCGTGAAGAATCCGGATCAGCTGATAGAGCACATACTCCACCACTCCCCGGTCACCGTAATCCCGGATCCCAAGAACCCGGATCCCCCGCTCTCTGGCACAGGCGATATCCACATTGGCGCTGGCTTCCGAGTACAGGCTGCAGCACATGCCGATATAGCGCAGATTGGGACATCTCTCCAGGACCGGGCGGCGGATCTGGGATGTGTAGCTTACCAGCACTCCGTCGGCATCGCCGATCCTCCTCAGGATTTCTTCGTCATCATTCGGGATATCATCATACAGAATCACTTCCCCGGCATATTGTTTCAGTTCCTCCCTGGCCGCCGGAATCAGACTTACAGGTTCTATGGCTGTTATTTTTTTGAACATGATCAAGATCCCCTTTCTAAAACATGATCGGCGACGCCAGGTTCTGCAGCAGCGCCACCACGCTCCATCCGGCGATGGCGCTGGTACTGGAATAGATATCCACCACAGCCTTCACCCTGTCGATCTCCGCCGTGATCTTATGGTCGTCTCCCGCCATCCCCGGCACGCTGATGATATGGTACCGTGTCTTCTCCGTCCCTGCCGTGGCAAGGGAAGCGGCCACCGACACATTCACCTTGGTGGGCAGAAGCTTTATGGCCTCTCTGGTGTTTCCTGTAAACACCTCTGTCTCTTCTCCGGCTTCCAGCAATTCTTCCCTGAACACCGGCGTATTCTGCAGTGACCCGGGCCCTTTGCGGGTAATCATTTCTGTCTTTACCTGCCCCATGAGGGATATGGTCCTCAGCACGTCAAAACCGCCGACAGCACCGGAGGCCATATGGACTCTGGTGCCGTTCTCCTGTGCCACGGACCTTATATGCTCATAAAATTCCTCGTCCGCAAATGCTCCTATGGACAGAACCACCAGGCTGGCTCCTGACTTCAGCACCGGCTCGGCGATATCCTTTACCAGCTGCACGGAGGCCATCTCCGCTACATAATCCGGCTTTGTCTCCAAAAGCTCCCTGATATCCCGGCACACCGGACACCCGGCCTTTTCTGCCATAGCCTTCGTCTTTTCAGGGGTTCTTCCCAAAACCCCTGTCACCTCATATTCCGGCAGCAGTCCGGCACACCAGGCATCCATCACAATATTTCCCAAAAATCCGCATCCGGCTATGGCAAGCCTCTTTTTCTCCTTATTCATATTTCTGAAATCTCCTTCCATTTATCAAAGAGCACCGGCAGAATATCCGGGTATGTCAGATCCTCGGGCATGTAGTCAAATGATCGAACCTCCCCGATCTCACTTTCCGGAAGATTACCCAGCCTTTGTATCTCTGCGGTAAACAACATGCCTCCGTCGCCCTCCCCTGTGTCCGGATCTCTGACCATGTAGTCACAGAGAGGTTTTATCTCATATTCCAGAGCACCCGACTCTTCATACAGTTCCCTCTCTGCAGCCTCCAGAGGAGACTCCTTTTTCTCTATGTGACCGCCCTGAAATTCCCATGTGGTTCTCTCCCTGTGGCGGCTCAGAAGCAGTTTTCCCCTGTAAGTTGAGATTATGACTACAAAAAAGTATTCTTTAAGTTCAAGTGTCTCACAGATTTTCCTCATTATCTTCCTCCACCTCCTCCCTCAGCTTCTCAAACTCCAGCCTCTCAAATTCCTGTATGGAGATGGCTTTCTTGTTGGGGTTGGCAAACACGAAGATCTTGTCCACGGTCTCCAGATAGTTCTGGATCTTGTCGTTGGTGGCGCTTATGAGAGCCTGGAAGCCCAGGCCCCGGATCAGCTGGATACAGCTGGCCACCTTCTCCGCATCCATCTTGGAAAAGGCTTCATCCAGCACCACCAGCCGGATAGTCGGGTTCCGGATGAGCCCCGGCTTCAAGTCGATTTTGTAAGCCTGGGCAAAGCTGGCCAGAAGGGCCACATAAAGGGGATTCTGTCCCTCGCCTCCTGAATTCTTCTTGATCATCTTGCTGAGGCGGATTCTGATAACCTCATCCTCATTCTGGATCAGCTGCTGCATGTCAAAGGACAGGTAAGTCCGGTAATCCGCGTACCGGTCCATGTTCCTTTTCGCCTCTTCCAGTTCCTCCGCCGTGGCGTTTTCCGGCGGAATAAAGATGCTGATCAGCTCATTGATCATGGCTCCGTAATGATTTTCGTGTTCCATGGTAAACATGTTCAGCTGATTATCGATGCCGATGTTCAGCTCTGACGGGTTGATCTCCAGAGCCTCGTCCATAAACATATCGTAATACTGTCCGTCAGGCCCTTTGTTCTTTCCGATGAAAAACTGATACTTGTCTTTTCCGAAATCCAGCCTGCTGATGATCCTGTTCAACTCATCCTTCCTCTGCAGCGCTTCTTTGATGGCACTGCGGATCTTGTACATGAAATCGTCCTTAAAATGCTCTACCGCCGTCCGGGCCTGCTCCGCCGCCCGGATCCTGAATTCCTCCAGACGCTCGTCATTGAGATGATCCAAAAGCTCCTGGTATTCTCTGTTGTCCTCTGTGGTCGGAGAGAAATTCCGGTTCTGCCAGGTTCTCAGATACCCTGTCCTGAGTTCCACCAGGCGGTTCATCTCCTGCTGCCGCTTCTCCTCTGCCCTGGCTGTCTTTCCAAGATACTCATTTCGAAGCTGATCATAGCGGACATTCTGTTTTGATGATAGGATCTGCTTAAGGTTCTCCTCCAGCTCCTGGTCCGCCGTCAGATTTCTCTCTTTCTCCACCAGTTCCTCATTGAGAGTCACCAGACTCTTTTTCTCCTGATCCTGGTCCCGATCCAGAGAGTCGGCCTTTCTCTGAAGCTGACGGACCACTTCCTTTTTCTGGGCGCAGAGAGCTTCGATGGCCTGCCGGTCTTTTTCCCACTGATCCACATTCTGAGATAAGAGCTGCTCCAGCTTTGCCTTAAGCCTGGCCTGCTCCGCCCTTTTTTCTCTGCAGGCGGTTATGTCATTTTTCCATTCCAGGTAGACTTCCGGGTCCTGATCCAGATACTTTAATCCCATCACCCGGTCAGCGTCCTTTACGATCATCTGCTGAGGCTCCATGGCCTCCCCCAGATCTGTCAGAGTCTTCTCCAGAAGCTTTATCCTCTGCCGCACGCTGTTCTTTCCGATATAAGCCGAGGTAGTATACAGGGAGGGATTGATGTGCTGGATCCGGTAATTGTGGTAGAGCACACAGTTTCTGGTGATTCCCACTTTGTGTTTTCTCAGGCCATCCACGTCCTCGCATTTCATCACCCGCCCCAGAAGGAAGTTGACAAATGCCTGGGCATAGTCGCTTCTGGCCTCCACTTCCTCTGCCAGAGACCCCTTTTCCACCTGATGGCGGTCCGCCAGCACCCGCTCCGTGTCCAGCACCGCCACCCGGTAAAATCGGTTCTTATCCATATCTTCGCAGATCTTCATGGCAGTTCTGGCGTACCTGGGCTCTACGATGACGGAAAGCTTATTAGAGCCCATATAGCCCTCCACAGCATCCCGCCAGCTCTCGTCCCGGATCTCCAGAAGATCTGCCAGGATCTCCACGTTGACGCTTTTCCCCGTCTCCTGATAAAGGCGGTTCTGCAAAATGGTTCTGGCCTGCTCCAGTTCTTTGGGATATGCCTTGCTGCCGGCTTTCAGTTTGGCCAGTTCCTCCTGGGTCTGACTCAGCTTTTTCCTCAGTTCTCTCAGCTCGCTCAGAGCGTCCTGCCGCTGTTTTTCCACGTCTTTCCGGACTTCCTCCAGGTCTCCTTTCAGCCGTTTTAACTCCTCCTCGGTGATGGATCCCTGTTCAAAAGCCTCGATATCCCACAGAGTCCGGTTGGAGACACTGTCTTCCTCTCCCCACGCTTTTAAGGCATTTGCCGTCTGCTCCCATCTGGCTCTGCTGCTGCCAAGCCGTTCCACCAGCGCGTTGACGGCTTCCAGCTGCTCCCGGGTCTGGTCATACCCGGTCGTGGCGATCTGCCGCAAAAGCTCCTCGCTCTGGTCTGTCAGGTCATGGACGGCCTGCTGCTCCTGCTCCATGTCCCGGAGAGCCTTTTTCTTATTTTCCTCCAGTACCTGGATCTTGTTCTGACACTCCGACACCTTAAGTCTTCCCTGAAGAATATCAAGTCTGGCGCTGTAGTACTCATAAGCCCGGATCTTTCTGGTCACTGCCTCCACCTGCCCGTGCTGACTGGAGATCTCTTTCAGCTTGCCGATCTCACGGCAGGTGTCCTCGATCTTCTGGCGCATCCGTCCGTATTCCATGACGCTCTGCTGCATGTCCTCGATGTGGATATCCTGCTCCGTGCAGATATATTCTTTCACAAATTCTTCCAGCTTGATGTTCATGCGGAACGGAATAGCCCGCTTAAACAGAAGAGGAAATTTCTCCGGATCCAGGCCGCCCAGATAGACGTCATAAAGCTGTTTTCGAAACCGCTCGTTGTGGGAACCGAAGTAAAATTCTTCTTTGGAAAAGGTGTTCCCAAGCCACTGCTTCACCTCCTCCGTAGACATGGGACGGCCCATGGGAGCGCTTCCTCTCCCCTCTTTTCCCATCTCTTCTATCCGGTACTCATGGTCCGGTATCGGGCCCCTGTGCCAGAAAAACATCCTGGAGATCTCATTGGTATTGGTCTCCACATCGAAGACCACGCCGATACACTGACACTGTCCCGTGTCGGTCCTCTTAAGCTCCAGGACGATGGTGCTGGAAAAATTACGGTTCCTCAGGTAGGAGAAATGATTGTCCTCCCCGATATTTACCATGCCTCTGAGATACTCGATCAGAGTCCGGTCCGAGTCGTCGGCAGCTGCTTTGTTAAAAAAGCCTCTGCCGTCGGTGTTGGCATAGAGCACAATCTGCATGGCATCAATGACCGTGGATTTGCCGCTTCCCGAATGTCCCGTAAAAAAATTGATGCCTTCATGGAAGGACAGAGTCCTGTGCCTGATATAATGCCAGTTGTTCAGGCAGATCCTGGACAGGGCTTCAAACCTCTGATTCGTCATCTTCCTCGTCTCCTTCCGTGTATGTCTCTATGAGCGCTCTCACATCATCTCCCATGAGCACCACATTGACCGTGGGATAGATCACCAGCCGGCTCTGTCCGTCCAGCTCCTCCAGAATATCCAGAGGCTCGATGAGCTGATACCGTTTCAGCAGAGTCATGGTCCTGCGCAGTTCCGTGGCCGACGGCTGTTTTTTCAGAAGCCGGTAGGTCCCCAGCTTTTCGTGGATCTCACCCAGAGATGTGACCGCGTTGACTGACGTGGAAACTGTGGACATCTGTTCATCATAAATCAGTTTCAGGATCAGGATATACAGAGTGGCAAGTTTGGACAGCTTCTCCCCCAGGACCTGCTCTCCTCTGATGTAGATCACCCCGATCTGGCTGTTTTCCACCACCTCGATATCCATGATGGCAAAATAAGCTCTGATAAATTCCAGATGCTTGCTGCACTGGTAGTACTCTCTGTTGATCTGGTATCTTTTGGTCTTTTTGTCATACAGCCGTTCCAGCAAAAAGGTCTGCCTGTACAGTGACTGGACAGACTCCGTCACCTTTCTCTGCTCTTCCGGCGGCAGTTCCTCATAATAGTTGATCATCTGCTGCTCCTCTTCTTCTCAAACACGAGATCAGGATACCGATAGCGGCCGTTGTCTATCATTGCCGCCTCCTGCTCCCGCACCCGGTAGGGACTGTCCTTTCTGGCGGCGGCGTCATAGGCCAGCACCAGCTTTTCAAAATCCTCTTCCGAGGTAATGGTATCTTTCGTCACCTCCAGTTTCCCGTCTTTCATCCTTTCCAGGATAAACTGGTTGATCTCCCTGCGGCTGTACCGGCTTCGGATCCTGTTCAGTTTCAGGATCTCTTCTCCCGAAAGCTCTTCTGTCTCCTCCTCCGGCTCCAGGCTTTCCATAAAGTCCGCCCTGGCCCGCCGCCTTTTATAGAGGGATTTCTCCGAGACCACGGTCATCCGGGAAAGATTCATCAAAGCGCTGATCTTCTCCGCCTCCCTGTCCTGTTCTTCCCGTCCCTCCGTCTCCGACAGATGGTTCAGAAGCCGGATGACCAGCCCCTTCATATTGTCTTCCCGGTTCAGCAGATAATTGAGCCTTGTGACCGTGGCCCTGATGTATCTGGTGTGTTCCTTATCCATATTGATAATCCGGTGTTCGATATCGTCAAATCCTCTCTCGATCATGTCGATCTGTTTCACCAGCTCCTCCACCTGAATATCCAGCCCTCTCAGCTGTTGGTTGCGCCTGCACACCTGCTCCAGCCAGGGAAGGTTCTGGCGCATCTCTCCCAGCCATCTCTTGATATCGGTCTTGTACAGGTAGAAATTGTCTGAAGTCTTTAAAATATGATATTTTTTCCGGACGATCTCCTCCACATAACCGTCCAGATGCTCTTTCAGCAGATCCCCATATACCTTCTGTTCCAGAAGGCTTCCGAAAAATTTATCCATGTTGTGGAGCATGTCCTGGAGCGTCTTATTCAGCCGCCTGGTATTCACCAGCGCCGCCTTCAGAAGAGAGATGTTGGACCGGGGATCATTTTTAAACGCAAACAGGATCCCATAGACGTTCTGGATATACACCTGAGTCTCGTCTTCGTCTTCTCCCGCCAGATGAGCAAAGGCATCTACAAACACTGCCGCATAATCAGGGATGACGATGTTCACCGTCATGGCTGAGTAGTCCTCCACCTTCCGCAGCCACCCTGTCCGCAGAAGCCAGTTGAGGATCCTGGTAGACAGAGGTTCCAGCATGTCAAAATCGTCTTCCGTCTCCTCCTGTTCCAGAGTCACCTTCTGCCTGGCAAAATAGTCGCTTAAGGTCTGGATACAGATCTCCCTGCTCAGATAATAGTTGCTGTACTGATACTCCTCATTGACCTGCAGAAGTGCCTCAATATAGATCTGTCTGTTTCCGGAGCGGAACAGGCCCCAGAAAGATTCCGGTATTTCTGAAAACTGATTTGCCATAATACGCCTTTCTCAAATGATTGCGCAGTCCCGGCCGGGACTGCTTTTTGCCATATCAGTATAGCACAGATTGGAAATTTTGGCGACTGCCGGGGAGAGAAACTATGCGTTTCCTGCAGAAAAGAATTTAATGAAAACGCCGTTATGATCAGTCCGACCATAACGGCGATTCTTTTTTATATGATGTGATAATATCTGTAGCCTTTACTGCACCTGCAGCGCCCCGGCGATCTGCTGGGCAGCCAGCTTGCCGGAGGTCACCGCCCATCCGTTGTTGGCTCCTGACGGTGAGTCGTCACCCATGACGCCGCCTACCACTTCTCCGGCCGCATAGAGTCCGCTGATAGTATTGCCGGAGGTATTCTGTACTTCCAGAAGGTTATTGACCACCAGGCCTCCCATGGTGGTGGCGAATCTTGGCTTCTGCTCTACCAGATAGTAGGGACCGTCGCCGATCTCCTTGCTCATATAGTCTGAATGCCGGCCAAACTCTTCGTCTTTGCCGGACTTCACATAACCGTTGTATGTCTCCACTGTAGCTTTCAGAACCTCCGGGTCCATACCCGCCGTCTCTGCCGCCTCTTCCAGAGTATCTCCGTGGATAAATACAGGAGCCGCGGAACCGTTAAGCTCCAGATACCCGTCGATGTCCTCCTGGCTGATTCCGGCTCCGCCCAGCTTTGTCTTCCACACGGAGAAGGTCTCCTCATCCATGAGAAGATACAGCATCTGACCTTCCTGAGCCAGTTCCGTCTCCAGGATGGTGCGGTTGGAGGCCTTTTCATTTACCACACGTTTGCCCTCCGCGTTAACCAGGATGGCGCTCATGGTCCAGGCCGTGATATTTCCCGCAATCGTGGATTTGGCGATCCCTTCGGAGACTTCGATGCCGTTGGGATACCGTTTCCCGTATTCCATCAGACGGGTGCCTGCATCAATATTCTCAGCCGTGGCCATGATCACGCCGTCTCCCGTGGAAGATACAGGACCATAGTACAGGGCCTGCTGCATCTCCTCCGTGAGAAGGTCTTTATTATTGCCGTAGCCGCCGGTAGCCAGAAGAACCGCCTTTGCCTCAATCGTATAATCCACCGTATCGCTGTTGGCCTTAACTCCGTTTACAGCCCCACTGTCGTCTGTCAGCAGCTCGGTGGCGCGGGTTTCCAGAAGTACGGTGGCATCCGTAGCCGCGATGGCCTGCCTCATGGCCTCCGCCGCACCCGCACCGCTTCCCGTATAGGCCAGCTCTCTGTCATAAGAATACTCCGCCAGCTGATGGAGACCGCTTTCTGTATCAAAAGTAACTCCCTGGCTCTGGAGCCAGTCGCTGGTCTCGCCTACATTTTCCGCATATAATGCCAGAAGCTCAGGTACGTTTAAATCCGCACCGTTTTTCATAAAATCACTGTACATACTCTCTGCGGAATCGTCCACAACGCCGGCGTTCTTCTGCAGGTCAGAGCCCATTACTACCTGGTTTCCTCCGCTGATGGAGATGGCTCCGCCCATAAAAGGCATCTTTTCCACCAGAATCACGCTCATTCCCAGTTCCTCTGCGCGCATACAGGCAGTCATGCCGGCTGCGCCGCCGCCTATGATCACCAGGTCGGCGCTGAGGGACTCGGCCGTCCTCTCCGCATCGGCCCCGGCTTTCACGGTTTTTAACGCCTCCGCATCTCCTCCTGCCTGAGTAACGCAGTCAGCCACCGCTGCCAAGATCGCCTCCGAAGTGATGGTGGCGCCGGCCACCGTATCCACTCCCAGAGACTGAGTGTCCACAATCTCGCCGGGCAGCTTGTCCACGGCGTTGGTTCCGATTCCCGGAGTCTCCTGGTGATCCGTCACCTCTACCTTTTCGATGGCGTCCGCCGTAAAGGTTACCTCTACAGTCACATCTCCTTTCAGCCCCGCCGCAGCTGCCGTGTAAGTGCCGGCAGTATAGGCGCCCTCCACCTGGGTGGTCTCTGCCGCCGTGGTCGTCTCCGCCGCAGTGGTCTCTGCCGTCGTCGCAGGCGCCGCCGTGGTAGTGTCAGCCGGAGTACTGCTCTTGCACGCCGTCATGGATGCTGCCAGGGTCAAAGCCAGAACTGCGGCTGCCGTTCTTCTGTGCATTTGTCTGTGTCTCATATCTGTTTCCTCCCGATTAAATTTGTCTTATTGACCAGAATATTTTAATACGGGTTCCCGGAGGCTGTCAAAATTTTCTGCACTCCCTTTACTGCAGTTTGCGGCCCTTCGTCACATGTACTTTTCCGCTCTTCTGCCTGTAATAACACCAGCCCGGACAGACTGCCGGAGCGGCGGTGGAGCCGACGGCCATGGGAAGAGTACCGAACACATACCTGACAATGATCTATCTCCACGCGAAGCTGATTTTTTATTGAAATATTATAGCAAATTTGCTATAATGCTTTTAAAGAAGAGAAACACTATGTACGAAATTGAATTTTATGAAGATAAAAATGGAAAGTCCGAAACAGCCGACTATATTAAAGAATTAAATAACAAGGCTGCAACAAGTAAAGAGTGCCGTATCAATTTTAATAAAATCGTAGCATTTATGGATATGCTTGAGGAGTTGGGTACAAGAGTCGGCGGGCCGGTAACAAAACATCTGGACGGCGAAATATGGGAACTGCGGCCATTAAAAAACAGATTCCTTTATGCGTATGATAAAAGGTTTATTATCCTTCACCACTTTATCAAAAAGACGCAAAAAACGCCAAAGCATGAAATAGAACAAGCCAAAAGAAATTTGAAGGATTATTTTAGAAAGGAATAAATAATATGGCTGCATGGAAAGAATTAAAAAATAGTCTGTCTATCGACAAGGAGACTCAAAACGCTATTGATCTGGAAAAAGACCTGATTCGTACAATGGTGGCTATACGTGAAGAAAAGGGACTTACACAATCCCAATTAGCCGAAATGTGCCACGTCAAACAACCTGTCATCGCACGTATGGAATCTTCGATTCATTCTCCTCAGATTGACAGTCTTTTGAAAATTTTAACTCCCTTAGGATATACTTTACAGATTGTGCCTATGAGTAAGAAGCAATAATTATATTGAGGCGGCGGGCCTATGTCCGCCGCCTGCGACGTTGACGGCAAAGTTTGATCTATCGTTTTCAGCAATCCTTTTACTGCAGCTCCCAGCTCTTCGTCACATGTACTTTCCCGCTCTTCTGCCTGTAATAACACCAGCCCAGGCACACTATAAGAGCTATGGTGGAGCCGATGACCATGGTCATATTGGCCTTCTTGAGAGACTGCCAGATCAGGAACAGCCGGATCAGCAGACACACCACGCAACTCCCTTTAAAAAACGCCATGGATACCTTCCAGGAACGGTTTTCCCATGCTCCTTCCATGGTCTCGGGGTAGCGCCAGATGCCTATGACCAGGAGGATGTTGGTGATAGAAGACAAAAACGTCGTATTGGCCAGGATCGTGGCGATGCTGAGGCCGGAGGCCATAGGGATAATCCCGACAATATACATGATGATGATCCACTTCCACGCGATGCCGTATTTATTTCGTTTCGATAAAGTCTGCGGCAGCCACCCGTCGTCCGTCACCTGGCACAGAGGCCGTTCAAAGATGCCGAAAGAAGAGTTCATGGTAGTCGCCAGGGCCATGACCGGGCCCGCAAAAATGAAGACGTAGTACAGCCAGTTGGGGAACAGAACTTTCGCCACGGCCGTCAGAGGCTGGTTTGCGGTTTCCTCCACCGGCAGAACATTGCTCATGGCGATTCCCACGGAGCAGTAGATCACCAGCAACACCAGAGGGACGCCGCAGAGAGCCAGGGGCAAATCCCGTTTCGGCCTTTTACAGGATCCCGAAAAGGAAGTAATCAGAGTGTACCCCTGAGTAGAACCCATGAGAGCCATAACCGCCAGATTAAAACCACCCAACCCGTCGGAAAAATAACCATCCTGAGTTATATGAAGCCAGTCCGGCCAGGTGTTGGCGATGCCGGTGAATCCCAGAAGCACCAGCCCCAGGATCAGGATCACCGACAGAATATTCTGCACCTTGGCCATAAAATCGGTTCCGAACAGATTGACTACCGCAAACAATGTGAGGCTTCCATATGCAAATACCCAGGAAGGCACCGACGGAAACACGACGGTGAGATAGGAGGCCAGAGCCAGGGCAAAATTGCTGAACACCAACACGCTCACCAGCTGGGAGATTCCGCAAAAACCTCCCAGGATGTCTCCGCAGGTAGTTGACATAAAAGAATAATTTCCTCCCTTTATCCGGGCGGCAGTACACATGAGGATCAGGGGCAGATTTACCAGAAACCCGCCCAGCACAGCCGTAGCGTAGGCGATCCATGCCGCACGGCCCGTGTATCCCACGGCGATACCTACATAGGTCACAATACCTGCACCGATCACCGCGCCGGTTCCCTCAGCGCTTTCTCCGAAAGCTCATTGCCGATGCCCGGGATCTCCGGTACGGTATAGTATCCATCCACCGGCTGATAATCATAAAGCCCCATCTCCCTTACTTCTTCTATGGTATTGACCGTATGGTGTTCGTGGATGATAAAATTAGGGATAGCGATCTCCAGGTGCAGGGAAGCCGCAATGCTGATCGGCGTGTTGCAGGTATGAGTCTGTACGGTCACTCCGAAAGTATTGGCCAGATCACAGATCTTGCGTCCCTCCGTGATGCCGCCGCAATTGCCCAGGTCAGGCTGTATGACAGAGAGACTGCCGTTCTCCATGAGAGGCAGAAAACCCCAGCGGGTGTAGGACCGCTCTCCTGTGGCCAGCGGAATCCTCGTCCCCTCAGACAATCGTTTATATTCCAGAGGACTCATGGGATTTGCAGGCTCTTCCAGAAACATGATGTCATACTGTTCCGTCTCCCTGGCAAACTGCAGGGCCGTGGTGGCGTTGGTGATGCAGTGGTTCTCCATGATGATGTCCACATCGGGTCCTACCGCCTCACGGGCTGTCTCCACCCTCTGTACATATTCTTTCATCCATTGTTTCGGAATATAGTTTTTCATGGGATCTCCGCCGGAGCGGGAAGTGGGAGTTCCGTCAAGACGTTTATTGATAAAGTCAATCTTAATCGCATCATATCCGTCATCTATAGCTGCCTGACAGGCTTCCCTCAAAAATCCCAGGTCCCCGGGAGCCGTCATGAAATCGTGGAATTTCCATCCGCTCTGAAGCTGGCTGGCATAACAGCGCAGCCTGTCCCGGTGTTTGCCTCCCAGAAGTACATAACAGGGAACTTTAAAATACTTCCCTTTAATATCCCAGAGAGCCGTGTCGATGGCGCTGATGGCCGACATGATGACGCCGCCGTTCCCCTGGGCCCAGAAAGTGCTGGACAGTTTCTCATAGATCACATCCGTCTCCAGTGGATCCATACCGATGATCATCTTCCCGAACAGCTTCAGAAGCTCATAAGAGGCCACGGAAAAATCCATAATGGACACTCCCGCCTCCCCGTACCCGTAGATCCCCTCATCAGTGTTGATGCGGCACAAAACCGGAGTCTGGGCGCTAAAGGTCAGCCGCCTGCATTTGATCACATCAATGGAAACAATCTTCATAAAAAAAACTCCTCACATCTTATATTATTTTGCAATTAATCCATATTATAATGATATAGATTGATTGAATTTTATAGTTGTTTCCTCTTGCAATTACATGAGACTGATTATAAAATATATATAACTAAAACAGATATTTTTTTGAATAAGTGCCTTTATTTTTAGATATTTCACAAATAATTCTATGTCCATAGTAAATATTTTTTGTGTTTTTGTCCAATATCATTTTTGTGATCTTCTATATTGTTTCAATATAAAAATACCGAGGCCTAAGGATCATCCGGAAGTCTCCGGCTGCCTCGGTTTCACAGGCTGCTCTCAGTCTCATAAGCAAAGGCTTTATATATTTATAGTCAGGAGGGAACGGATATGGATCTCAATCAGCTGAAGTATTTTGAAGTGATCGCAAAATATCAGAATATGAGCCGGGCTCAGGATGTTCTTCACATCGCTCAGCCTGCCTTAAGTGCGGGCCTCTCCCGTCTGGAGAATCAGCTGGGAGTCAGACTGTTCAACCGGACAAAGGGCCGTCTGGAATTAAATGATTATGGGAAAATTTTTTTGAAATATGTTGTGAACATCAATGCTGACTATGAAAAAGCTTTGAAAGAAATCGAAGCGGAGAAAAAACGGTTCAGCAATACCGTAAATATTGCCGTTCTGGATATGGGATTCTCACTGGCCATCATGCCTGACTTTACACTGATTCACCCTGACGTCAAGCTGAATCCCCACATCATCGCCAGAGACCCTGAAGAGGATATTTCTCTGGAAGAATATGATCTTGTGATCACTCCTCTCCCCGAAACATTTTCCGGCATGACCTATATGCCTGTCCTGAAAGAAGAACTGAGCCTTGCGGTGCCCGGCACTCACAGACTCTTTAACAGGGAATCCGTCTCCCTGGATGACTTAAACGGGGAAATCCTGTACTCCGTAGGTTTCCGAAGTCACTTCTCCTGTTTTGTCAAAAACAAGCTGGCAGAGGCAGGAGTCGCTCCGGCCAGCTTTAACTTCTGTATTGCCGCCGATATTCCCCGGCTTTTAAAAGGCCGCAACGCCGTCTCGGCTATTCTGCCAGGCGTTTACCGGATGATGAAAGACCAGCAGGACCTGCGCCTGCTGCCCTTTGATCCGCCCATTTTCCGGCAGACCGGAATCGCCTATTTCACTGACCGAAAGCAGAGCCCTGCGGCAAAAAGCTTCTTTGAATTTGCCTGCAGCTACTGGCCGGATTCCTGATATCAGGCACTTATGGGATGAATTTCGGCATCACTTTGTGCCACGGCATAGCCTGGGACTCCACCACCGCGCCCGGATCTTTTACCGCTTTTTCCATGAGAGTCCACACATAGGCATCTTCCAGAGCCTCTGCAAGAGGATAGACTTCCCTGCCGCCTTCCAGATACTGTTTCATGTCAAAGAGCATGGTGGCTATGGCGTATTCGTCCTGAACACCGTCAAGCTCCAGAACCGGGTTCCAGTTTTGTGCCATACATTTCAGTTCCTCAGTCTCCAGTTCCCGGTATCTCCGGGGAAGACAGAGCTTTAAGTGCTCCTCTGCCGGCAGATGGTCCTCTCCCACATACCGGACGACAGTATCGTTCCACTCTCCGTCCCTCCCCTGTACATTCACGTGTCTGGAGCGGATAAAGGAGTGATACTGAACTCCTGAAAAATCATAATATGCCATTTTCCCGGAGGCAAACTCCATGGTGATACAGGTCCTACCCCTGTCCTCCACCCTCCCGTCAGTCACTGCCCCGTGGCGGGAATCTGTTTCCGTCACCGGAAATACATAGGATCTGCCCCACAGTTTCACCGGCTCCGGGGCAATGTTCAGCATACGGCGGATCAGGCTGACGCCGTGGTAGTCATGAGCCGCCGACAGTCTCACCCCATAAGGATCCCCCAGTTTTCCCCGGCGGACCGCCTCAAGCCCTGCCATGATCACGGGGTACCGGTGATACTGCTCCGCCACCTGGATTCTGGCCCCATGACCTTCTTTTAACTCCCACAGTCTTTGGAGCTCTTCCACATTCATGCCTGCCGGCGTCTCGCAGATCACCGGAAACCCTTTCAGAGCCCACTCTGTTGTCACCTGACAGATAGAAGCCTTGGACACTGCCACCACCACAAAATCAGGTTCTGCCTTCTCACATTCTTCCGCAGATACGGTGACCGGTATCCCCCGGTCCGCCCGGATCCTGTCAGCCTTCTCCTGACTGCGGCACAACATGTATTTCAGCCGGAACAGCTGAGGATACCTGCCGGCAATCCTGACAAAAAACATGGCCCGCCATCCTGAGCCTATAATTACAAACGTCAGCGGTTTTTTGTTGTTCATCTCTCTCCTCCCTTCAGAATATATTGTAAAAGTCCCTGGCAGCCTCTGACCACGTCCTGGTAGGTGGTCTCAAAATCTCCCGTATACCACGGGTCCGCAACGTCTCCCGGCTCTTCCGTAAAGTCCAGCAGCCGGTACATCTTCTTCTGTGGATCCCCTCCTGCGATCCGCTGCATGTTGAGAATATTCCACTGGTCCATGCCTATGAGATAATCATATTCCTCATAATCCTTCCAGGTCATCTGTCTGGCCCGTTTTTCCGAACAGTCGATTCCCAGCCGTCTGAGGACCTCCCTGGTCCCACGGTGCACCGGATTGCCCAGTTCTTCCAGGCTGGTGGCGGCGGAGGCGATGTAAAATTCCGGGAATTCTCTTCCGGATTCGGAAGCTGACCGGCGGTTCTGCTCTGTCATGTTTTTAAAAATGTATTCTGCCATGGGGCTGCGGCAGATGTTGCCGTGGCAGCAGAAAAGCACTTTTATCATATGCTAAACCCTCCATATAATTATTTTATACAATTCATAATTACACTTATCATCATCTCTTTTTCTGCTGGATTTGATTCCGCAATCATAATTGTGAGTGCAACAAGTGTATGGTCATCAATTAGTTTCTCTCCGTTTTTAAATAAGGCATCATTCTTATCCAAAAAATATAGAAATATTGTTGCTGCTATTCGTTTATTCCCATCAAAAAAGCTATGATTCTTCGTAACAAAATATAATAAGTTTGCAGCTTTTTCTTCCAAAGTAGGATATAAGTCTTCTCCTGCGAAGCTTTGATAAATTGTTCCGATGCTCCCTTTAAACGAATCATCCTTTTCATTACCGAATAATGAACTGCTGCCGCCAAATTTCATATTATCAATTACTTTTCTACATTCTTCATAAGTCAGAATATATGTTGCCTTATTTCCTTTTGGCCGTACCATATTCTGATGATCATAGGCATCTAACAATTCTAGTGCCTGGCTATATCTCTCTACTACGGTTAATACCTGTTTTGCATCCAGACTGTTTTCTGCTCTTTTCATAACTCGTATTACCTCATTTAACTGATTCATACGATTATGATTCACAGCGTATCCTTTGATTATGTATTCTTTTAAAACACAATTTGCCCAACGTCTAAATTCAATGCCCCGTTTTGATTTCAC
>CAJUJV010000001.1:154840-157066 GCA_910586845.1 uncultured Hungatella sp. | reverse complement strand
TAATCCTGGGCTTCCATTTTCCGCCAAATATCTCAAGTCCGTATTCCAATGGACAGCGGATATCCGCAGGGATCTTTTTCTGATACATGGCCCCGCCTTTCTTAAAACAGATTCCGCTTTGATTATAAGAGAAGTCATCTTGATTGACAAGTAACTATGAAATTTATTAGTGCTCTGTTTCTTCCATTGACAAACTGCCTCATGGCTTCTATAATATAAATGAACACGTTCATATAATTAAAAAAGGAGGCGGTCATGCGCAGGAAAGACGACACGCTGCGGGATACCCTGCTGGAATCGGCACGTCAGCTGACAGAGACGGCAGGGATCAGCGCCGTAAATATCCGCTCTCTGGCCAGGCGGGCCGGTGTGGCCACGGGGACCGTGTACAACTACTTCTCCAGCAAAGACGAGATTCTTCTCGCCCTCACAGAAGAATACTGGAGGCAGACGCTGTCTGAGATGAAAACCGCCGTAACTTCTCATGATTTCTGCGGTCAGCTGAGGGAGATCTTCGGGTTTCTTAAGGAGCGGATCGATCAATCCGCCGGCAAACTGATGGGCAGCCTGGGCAATGTGGAAACCCAGGGACTTCAATCCATGGTGTCCATGCAATCCGCCCTGGAACAGGATCTGGTCCAGAAGATGGCCCAGGACCCGGGCATCAGGGACGATATCTGGAATGAGACATTTACCAGAGAACAATTCGCCCACTTTATTCTGATGAACATGATGGTGCTGCTGAAATCCGGGGCAGCCGACATAGACTTTTTTATCATGATCATCCAACGGACTATCATCATATGAAAAAGGAGAACAATATTACTATGGTTAAACGCTATGCCAATCTGGCTTTGATCTATTCGGTCATTGCCATGATATTCGGAGTCTTTTACAGGGAGTATACAAAATTCAGCCATTTTACGGGGCGGACCAATCTTTCTGTCATGCACACCCATTATTTCCTGCTGGGAATGTTCTTTTTCTTCCTGCTGATGCTGGCGGAAAAAGTATTTTCCTTTTCTGACCATAACACCGGCAGGATCCTGGCAATCTACCAGGCAGGGCTGAACATCACAGGACTGGGCTTTCTCATGAGAGGCCTGACTCAGGTGTGGGGGAGTGAGCTGACCAGAGGCCTGGACGCCTCTATCTCCGGAATCGCGGGCATCGGCCATATTTTGACCGGGGTCTGCATGGTGCTTTTTTTGCTGAAAATCAAAAAGAAAGCAGTCTGACACTATGAAATTTATTAGTATCTCATAAATTTGTTAATATCTTGCCGCCTGGAAGCCTGTTTTCTATAATGGGTTCATCAGTTTCAAATAAATTTTCAGGCGGAGGTAAATTTTATGTTAAATGAGAATGTGACAAAACTGCTGAAAGAAAACATGTGGGATCTGGCTACCTGCCACGACGGAAACCCCAATGTGGTGCCGGTTGCCTTCAAGGATGTGACGGAAGATGGAAAACTACTGGTAGGCGACGTGTTTCTTGAGACTACTCTGAAGAACATAGAGGCCAATGACGGCAGGATCGCCGTCTCTGTGTATGACGGGAAAAATCTGGAAGGCTATCAGATCAAGGGAAAAGCGGAGTACCTGACCGAGGGCGATGTGGTCGCCGCCTTCAAGGCCATGGTGGAGAAGATGTTCAACGGCGCCGCCACGGCAAAGGGAGCGCTGGTCATCACCCCGGAGAAAGTCATCGTCACCACTCCCGGTTCCGAGAATAAAAAAGAATTGTAAAAACAGGTCTATGACAAGCGGGGCAGGAAGGATCCTCTGCCCCGCTTGCGCTGTGTCTGTGCCGCCCTCTACTCCTTTATAAACCGGCTGTCCGCCTCCGGTATCCCGCCCTCGTCGGACACATACCGCTCCACTCTCATATGCAGGTCGTACTTCACCCGAAGCTCCGTGATTTTCTCCATCATGGGAGAAGCATGATGCTTGTCAATAGACTCCTGATCCTTCCAGCAGTCAATCAGCAGCACCGTCTCCGGGTCTGCCATGGGAATGAAATACTCATACCGCAGATTCCCCTTTTCCTTACGGATTTCTGCTACAGTCCCGCTGCTCTCCATTTCTTCCGCAAATTTCCGCGCATTCTCGCCTGTCCCGCTATAATAAATATTTACAACTATGCTCATGCCTTTCGTCCTCCTGCTTTTCCTATTTCAGTTCCAATGATACCACAATTCCCCGGCCGACAGAAAACCCCCGGCCG
>CAJUJV010000001.1:147414-154830 GCA_910586845.1 uncultured Hungatella sp. | reverse complement strand
ACCGTCTCCGGGTCCGCCATGGGAAAGAAATAATCATACCGCAGATTTCCATCCTCTCTGCGGATCTTTGCCGCGGTCCCGCTGGCCTCCATTTCCTCTGCGAATCTCCTCGCGTTTTCTCCTGTTCCGGAATAATAGAGATTTACCACTATGCTCATGCCCGCTGCCCTCCTGTTTTTATTTTTTCCAATTATACCACTCTTATCATAAGAAATCTGCCTCTTTTTTCAGCCTCTTTGGACAAACCAAATCACTAACATAAAAAAAACCTTGACTATATAGCTGCTATATGGTGTTTAATCATATTAACACACAGATCCCCCAAAGCCGCCAGGCCTGTGCCGGATGGCCTCAAAGGAAGGAGAAATGATTTATGAAGGCAAAAGAAGCGGAACAATTAACCGGACTGTCCAAACAGACACTGATCTGGTATGAAAAAGAGGGGCTGATCCATCCCGAACGAAACGAAAACCGATACCGGGAATATTCTGACCAGGACGTCAAAACTCTTCAGCTGATCAAACTGCTCCGGAATATGGATATCTCCATAGACATATCCGCCAGATCCTCAATGGACATTTGTCAATGGAAGAGATTTTTGAACAGCAGAAAGCCTATTTACACCAGGAAGAATCCAAAATAAAAGACCTGGAAAAAAAGGTCCGTTTTTACGCTGATACCAAAGCGCCTTTGATCAACGATCTGGAAAAACTCCACAAGCCAAAAATCGGCCTGGGCGGGCAGGAAAAGGCTCTGGAACCTTTTCACATCGGCACACGCCCGGACCGAAAGAGGCTGGAAAAACTGCTGTTTTGGAATGGTGTCTGGTTTGTCAGCGTCATCGCTGTCGTCAGCCTGTTTCTCTGTCAGTTTGAACATGTGTGGGGAATCGTCCCTCCCCTGTTCGTCCCTCTGACCCTGGGAGCCGCCCTCATATTTGTTCTGTTCGGCTCTGGCATCCCACAGCTGGGACTGAGAAATATAGCTGACCGCTACTTTCAGTATGTGGAATTTTCCAGGGAAGGCATAGCCTATATCAGCCCCAAAACTCTCCAGGAAAAAATCCGCTTCCTGCAGAAGACTTTTCACCGTCAGGACACACTGACCTACGTGTCTTATGACCAGGTGGAAAAGGTGTCTGTCATCCACGACACCAAGTATATCCGAATCTTCCTGCCCATTGCCAGCGAGCTTTTTGTGACCAGTTTCGTCTTCCACCTGAAAGACAAAACCTCCTTCTCCATTCTCCATCAGATGTTTTATGGAAATGATGAGGAGGTCATTCTCCGAATCCTCCGGGAACATGTGGGACAGGTAGTGATCACCAAACGGCCCTGTGCCTGATGCTCCCGGGAAAAATTCTTCTTACAGCACCAGCCCTACCACGGCCACAATACAGCAGATACTGATGAGAATGGATATGGAATTAACGGCGCTGGACAGTCCGATATCCCCTTTCAGGTCAGCCGTAAAAGCAGGGGCCGCCGACGCGATGGGGGCAAATACCAGAATAGCCAGAGTCTGGCGGTACTCTAAGGGCATGGGAAGGAGGAAATAAAATCCCGCAGACAAAAGCGCCGCCACACCATACCTCACTGCCAGGATCTTTATGATGGTTCCCATCTGACTTCTGTCGCCGGAGAGCTTAAAGCCCACTCCGATCATCAGCATGGCCATAAACGCGTTGCCGTCAGCGATGATCCCTGCGAAGGATATGGCCTGGTCCGGAAGCCGGATCCCCAGAAGACAGAGAACTGTCATGATCATATACGTGTCAAAAGGCACGGATTTCACCAGGGTCCTGGCCACCTGTACCACAGGCTTCCCTTTTCCCTCTCCCTTGGCCATGGCAGCCACGCTGTAAGCGCCTCCAAGACAGACCACCGCGTTGCCGGTGTCGAACAGGCTGGTGATCACCACCCCCATGGGGCCCAGAAAACTCTGGACAAAGGGCAAAGTGAAATTTCCGATATTGTACCCCGACAGATTCAGGATCTCGAAGGCCTTCTTATCCCTGGAAGCCCTCATATTCATCAGGAATCCCGCCGCTATGTAGACCAGGCCTCCTCCGAGACCCAGAAGACACAATGCCAGCATGGAGACATCGATCTCCTTGCCCGCGAAGCTGACGATAATGGCTGCCGGAAGGGTGATCTTCAGCACGATCCTGGAAAGCACATGGAAATCTTCCGGCTTAAAGAAACCTGCCTGCCTCAGAAGATATCCCATCAAAATGATTCCGATAAAACAAGCTGCCCTGGTTAATACTGCTGTCATTTCCATCTTCTGACTCCTCCCTTTTCCTGACCTGTTATATCACGGTTTGGGGGAGATTGCAAGATGAAAGCATTATCAATGATAATACGCTCTCAGCGCATCCCAGTCCGTACCATCCGGCAGATAGTAGTATTGGACCTCTGTCCTGTCATACAGCGGAACCAGTTTCAGAAACCGGTCCGACAGGGTGATGGACAGCAGACCCTCCGGGGTGTGAAGCAGCAGGGACAGGGATGGCTCTTGCCCGTCAAAGGAGTAGTTCCCTGAAATGCGCTCCATGGGCTGGGCGGACAGATAGCGGTGCAGAGCCGCCTCATCGGTACAGGTCAGATCATCCCAGTTTGTGCTCATCAGGCCATACTGCTCCAGAGGCCGGGACCGGTAGATCACGTCGGCCCCCGTGCTCTCCTCCCAGGCAAGGGCCACATAACCGCAGCTCATACACAGCAGGAAAAATATAAGCCCGACCACCAGTGCGCCCGAGGGCTTTTTCTCCGGGTTAACCACGTTTTTCAGCCGGTAGCGCAGGGCGCCCGCGGAGGCGGACAGACAGGTGGTGAAGCCCTTCTCGTCTCCGGCGGTCTTTAAGAGCAATTCCGCATATCGGCGTTTGTCCTCATGGCCGGAATCCAGCAGTACGGTCTCATCGCAGCTCAGCTCCAGATCCTCGGAACTCCTTCTCACAGCCATCCACATGAGGGGATTGAACCAGCACATAGCCGAACAAAATACAAGAAAGAATTTATTCCAGGAATCCTCCCGGCCGATATGGACCAGCTCGTGGCGGAAGATGAGGGACAGTTCTTCAGGAGTATAGTCCCTCTCCGGCAGCACCACCCGAACAGACCGCCGGAACAGGCCCACGGACAGGGGCGTTTTGAGTACAGGCGAAACTACCAGCCTGAACTTCGGCTTGTCAAACCGGGCATACTCTACTTCCTGACGCCATATAGCCAGAACCGCCGGATCGGTAACCGGGAAGGCGTCCCGCAGGATACGTGCGCGGAAGATCAGATGGGAGAGGATATTCCCGCCCAGAACCGCCAGAAAACCAGTCAGCCACAGGGTCAGCAATATCTGTACCAGACGGAAAGGAGCCTCGATCACCCAGTAAGGTCCGGGCAGCCGCATATAGTTCATCTGGGTCACATAGAGATAATTGGGGAGCATCCACAGGACGGCGCAGGCCCGCGCACTGATATGCCGCCGCAAAAAAGGCAGGGCCGGCATCAGCAGAAGGTAATAGATACAGATATGGAGAAACACCCCAAAACAGAATGTGACCGTAACCCCCACAGCGGTTTTTGCATCACTCAGGATGAAGGAGCAGATCAAAAGAGCCAATACGCAGGCGGGAAGCACTGAGCCGGAGATATAAGGCAGATACCGCTGACGGCTGCCGTCCCCATCCCTGTCCCGGCTCCGGTCAAAGATCCCCCAGGCAAATACCGCACTGAAGATCAGCGCCATCACTCCCCTGATGAGAAGTTCTGATGTCATAGGACCCCCCTCTCCAGGAGCTCCCGCAGCTGCGTCAGTTCCTCTTTGGTCAGCCCGCTGTCACACAGAGCCGCGGCAAAGGCGGGCAGGCTTCCGCCGCAGACCTTCTCCACAAAGCTCCGGCTCTGCTGTGCAAGATAGTCCTGCCTTGCAATCAGCGGGATATATCGGGCGCTGCGGCCTTCCTTTTGAATCTGAACAAACCCTTTTTCTGACAGGCGCGCAAGCACGGTCAAGAGGGTGGTCGGCGCCATGGGGTGAGTATCTTTCAGGATTTCATTGATGTCTGTCCGGGCCGCCGGAGACTCACAGGCCCATATGGCCTGCATCACCTCCAGCTCCGTATCCGGCAGACGGCGGATGGTAATTCCCATAGAAGCAGTCTCCTTTCTCTACAAATGTAGAATATATCTTTATTCTACAACTATAGAGCAAAAATGTCAAGCCTCCCATCTCTCCTTCATAAGCTGAAAGATCTCCTCATCGGTCAGATGGTTTTCCATATTGAGAATCAGCAGAACCCTCCGGTCCTTTTCCGAATAGAGAAACTCCCTCTGCCAGAGATAATAGTGGGGTCCGTCGTCCAGGGTACGAATCCAGGCCATCAGTCCCCCAAGAACCCAGGCCGTCTGTTTTAAGTCCGTCAGACACTCGTTGGCATAGAATCCCAGCCATTTTCCGTGTTCCCTGGCCCTCATAGCCTCGTTGGCTTTCTGATAACATTCCGCCGCTTTTCCCACATGATAGAAAGCCTTCTTAAGATCCCCTGCCAGGGCCTGTTCATATCCCATACAGAACTGACCGGCCCCTGTATAGCAGTACTGATAGATCTGTCCGTGGAGCAGCAGTCCGTCTCTGAAAACCACCTCCCCATGCTCCGGCAGACCCTCCGCCACCCTTTCATACTCCCTCACAAACCTGGTATAATTGTCCGTTCCCTGAAGACATAGTCCCTTGTACCACTCCATCTGCTCTGTGAGAGACCGGGTCTTCCCGGACCAGAAAAGCGCCTCTGCCAGAGAACCGTAGAGTTCCAGATAATCCCGGATATAGGCCCTTAAATACTCCCTCCAGTCCGCCTTCCCATCTCTCCAGATCCGGGAAATCAGTCCCAGATAGAACATGTGAGGCTTCACATTGGAACAATTGATCAGCCAGTAATCCTTTGCTCCCCGGCTCATCACCCTCTCCAGCTCCCTGCATACCAGCTCCGGAGAGTTGGGAAGCATGGTGATGTGGTTTGCCGCCTGGAGATCATAAAAAGACACATGATAATAAATCCCATGGCAGCCGTCTGTGTCCGTCTCTGACGGGAGTGAGGGGATCCGCGGGTTGTGATTCTCCTGCCTTCTGGAAACCATCTTCCCGAATCCGTTGTCCGCCCAGATCCTGATCACGTCCTTTGGAAGCTTCAGACAGCCCTTCTGGTACAGCTCCATGGTCTCCCCGTAGAGATTGGTACAGCAGACTCCTTCCGGATCCTGTCTCTTCACCATCTGATACTGCTCTTCGATCAGATTTCCCATGAGCCGTCCTCTGTCCTCGTCTGAGGCGTACTCCGGGTCATTTTCCCAGAAAGGGCAGTCTCCCTGTCCCCGAAATCCCAGGTTCCACACCACCTTCAGATCCTTCTGCTCCTCAAGTCCCTGCTCCCACAGCCCCCGGAACAATTTTCCGTTCTCCTTGTAGGAAGGATTCAAATCCGGATACACCCTGGCAAACATGGGTGCTCCCAAGGGTTCCGCGTGGTGATGGGTGATGAAAAGCCCCATATCCGAGGCCAGCTGCCGGTACTTTTCGCTGTTCTTATCGGTCCCCGGGATCACCATGTTGCCGCCGCACCGCAGAAGGGCCTCCAGGGCCATGGCCCAGGGCTTCACCGGATCCCGGTCCACACTCCACCGGCTGATGAGCACCTCATCATTGATGAACCATCCTCTCAAAGCCACCGCAAAAGGCCGGCTTCTCCTGTAAAATCCCTCCGGCACCTCAATCCGATCCTTTTTCTCAAACCTCTGGTCATTCCAGAACCAGAAATCATGAACCCCCAGGATCTCCCTGCTGACCCCGTAGATCCCGTACACGAAACCCAGCTCATCCCCCGCCAAGATCCGCAGTTCCTCGCCGCAGACCCGAAGCTCATAACACTCCCGCTCCATCCGGCCGTACTCCAGGACGATCCGGCCGCCTCCCTCTTCATCCGTCCGTGCCAGCACAAATCCCATATCCCTCTTTAAGTGATCTGCAGCCCCCAGCACGGCCTTTGTACAGACTTCTCCGGGCAGACCGCTTAAGTCCACCCCAAAACCCTCCCTCAAAATCATACCAAAACCTCCTTTTTCTACATAAAATTTCGGAAGGCGACGGTGTGAGAAGATTGGGACCGTATATTCCCTCCAAAGCCTCCGTTATGCCAAACGTGCTCCGCTTAAGCCCAGTAAAGCAGAAAACACTCGGGCTGAGGGCCCTCCTGTTTTCTATGGTCTCAGCTCCGCGGCATAAATGGCTTTTCCGGGAATATACGGTCCCAACCTTTTCTCCTACCCCTTAATGCCATCCATTGCAATTCCGTCCACCAGATACCTCTGGAAGATGATAAAGAAGATGATGATCGGCAGCACGGAGATCACCGACATGGCGAACAGTCCGCCGTAGTTGTTGTAGGAGTTTGGATCCAGGTACATGTTCAGGGCCAGGGGGATGGTGAATTTCCTGGTGCTGTTCATGAAGATCAGGGGCTGGAAAAAGTCCTGCCAGATCCAGTAAAAGGCGAAGATGGATGAGATGATGATGGAGGGCCTCACGATGGGCACCAGGATCTTGAAGAGGATCTGGAATTTATTGCACCCGTCGATGGCCGCCGCCTCGTCCAGTTCTTTGGGGATCCCCCGGAAGAACTGCACCATGAGGAAGATGAAGAAGGCTCCTCCGAAAAACCAGGGCAGCACCAGGGCGGCTCTGGTATCGATGAGTCCCACCTTTTTCAGGATGATGTACTGGGGCACCACCATAACCTGGGCCGGGATCATCATGGTCATCATGACGCAGCCGAACCAGAAATTGGAAAACTTAAAGTCCAGTCTGGAGAAGGCATAGGCCGCCAGAAGGGAGGTTCCCACACAGCCTACCATGCCAACTATGGTGACGATGGTGGAGTTTATGAAAAAGGTGATAAATTTCACGCCGCCGATTCCCTCAAAACCGCTTTTAAAGTTGGTTGCGATGTCCCACTCCTCGGGAATCAGGGAGTAGGTGTTGTGGAACATGGTGGCATTGCTCTTGAAGGAGCTGGCCAGAAGCCACACCAGCGGATAGATCATCAAAAGTCCAAGCAGGCAGGCACCTACGTGAAATATGACCGAGTTCAGATTTCTCTTTGCGTGCATTCCCATTTTATTCGTCTCCTCCTGTCTCATAATAAACCCAGTTGTTCTGAGTCTTAAACAGCACTACCGTAAACACGGCGATGACAGCCACCAGGATCCAGGCCAGCGCACAGCTGTAGCCCATGTCAAAGTAATTGAAGGCCCTCCGGTACAGATACAGCACGTAGGACAGGGTGGAATCCAGCGGTCCTCCGTCTGTGATGACGTAGCTCTCCGTAAATACCCGGAATCCGTTGATGATCTGTAAGATCAG
>CAJUJV010000001.1:67879-147404 GCA_910586845.1 uncultured Hungatella sp. | reverse complement strand
AAGATGGTGGGAGTCAGCATGGGGATGGTGATTCTGCTGAATGTCACCCAGCCGTTTGCCCCGTCCACCTTGGCCGACTCGTAGAGGGAGCCGGGAATCTGCTTTAAGGCTGACAGAAAGATCAGCATAGAGGAACCGAACTGCCACACTCCCATGAGAACGATGACCCACAGGGCTGTCTTGGGATTGCCCACCAGGGACATCTTCTGCTGGATTCCGAATACTTCCAGGATCGACATGACCACGCCTTTGTTGCCGAAGATCTGTTTCCACACCACGGACACCGCGATGCTTCCGCCGATGGTGGAGGGCACATAGTAGAGAGTCCGGTAAAGCCCCAGACATTTGTGCTTCTTGTTGAGCAGCATGGCTACAAACAGGGTGAAGGCCAGACGCAGGGGAACCAGAATCAGCACGTAGGAAAATGTCACCTTCATGGCCTGGTAGAACATCTTATCCTGGGTAAAGGCTCTCATGTAATTGGCCAGCCCAATAAAGCTTGGGGTATTTAAGAGATTAAAATCCGTAAACGAGTAGTAGATGGAGATAAACATGGGGATCAGCCACATTCCAAAAAATCCGATCAGCCACGGGGCCAGCAGCACATAGGCTACCTTATTGTCTTTGTATAGTTTCACCTTGGGATCTCCTTCCTTTTAAATAAGAGGACTGGTCATCAGTCCTCTTGGGGGCAATCACCCCGGGCCGTGCCCGATACGGTCCAGCTGCCGCTTAAGGACGCCGGGCCGAATCGGTTCACAGGCCGGGTGATTAGTTATTCCTGGCGAGAATGGCATCTGCCTCCGCGCGGAAGGCAGCCGCTGCCTCTGCTGATGTGGCCTGACCGTAGAACACGCTGTAAGCCGCGTTCTTGAAGGCCTCGTTGACCTCGGACATGCCTACCGGGTCCGGAGCGGGAGTGCTGCCGCTTAATTCCGCAGCCGCATCCACATAGTCAAACATATCCTGCTGCTGGGCGGACATGGTTCCCGTGCCCACAAGATACTCACGGATCTTGGAGGACACCGGAGTTCCGCGCTCTGCCATAATGATGTCGTTGGCTTCCTCGGAGTTGATGAACCAGTCGATAAATGCTGCCGCCTCATCCTTTACCTTGGAGGTCTCTGCCACGCTGAAGAACATTCCGGGCTTCAGCCACAGGCCTTTGCTGCCGCCTTCCAGCATGGGAGGTGTGGTCATCTTCAGAGTATCGTTGACAGCCGCCACCTTGGAGGTGTAGTTGTTCCACTCGAAGACGGAAGCCGCATCCCCGGTCACCACCGGTCCTGCCTCCTGACCCAGAGTCTGGATCTGAGCGTACTCGTCCGGGTTGGCAGCCATGCCGCCGTCCATCAATTCCTTCCACATATCAAAATAATCTGCGCAAACGGCATCGTCCTTGTATCCAAGGGACTTCTTATCCTCGGAGAACAGGCTCTCTCCGTGCTCTCTCACCCAGTAATGGAAGATGTTGGTGTCATCGACAGGGCCTACGGCCGTTCCCAGCTTTCCGGTCTTGTCTTTTACGGTCTGGCACATGGTCTTAAAGTCGTCCCAGGTCCAGTCTGTGCCCGGCTCCGCGTAGTTTGCCTCCGCCAGAACGGAAGGGTTATACCCGGTGACCAGAGCGGAAGTCGAGAGAACCGCTCCCACCATCTTGCCGTCGATCTTTCCCGTATTTAAAAGGTTGGGGTCCACATTGGAGACATCGATGGTCCCATTGTCCATATAGGGCTGAAGGTCTGCCAGGGAACCGTTTTTCGCGTAAGTCGTGATATAGAGGTAATCCATCTGAACGATGTCCGGCATGGAGCCTGACGCCGCCTGAGTGGACAGCTTCTCGAAATATCCGTCCCAGCCTGCCGGCATGGCCTCAAATGTCACGTTGGGGTGAAGCTCCGTGTAGGCATCCAGAAGTTTCTGAGTGTAATCATGGCGGCCCTGACCGCCCCACCAGGTGATCTTGATGGTCACATTCTCTCCGCTTCCTGAGGATGGAGCTCCGCCTGCCGCCTGAGTGGTCTCTGACCCGGCTGCCGCTGTGGTCTGCGCCTGAGTGCCGCCTGCTGCTTCCGTGCTCTGGGATTCGCCCGAGCTTCCTGATCCGCAGCCAGCCGCGGTGCATGCCATGATACCTGCCATGGTAATCGCTGTAAGTCGTTTCCAGTTCTTTTTCATCGTTTTCCTCTCCTTTTTCCTTTTTGTCATTGCTTCTGTTTCTTTTACCGGCCGCCCCTTTTCATCTTGTCTCTGTCCTGTGCCGTCGGGCGGCTGCTCTTGCTTTCATGGTCCCATTATACCTTCCATGCCTTGTTTGAAAAATGGATTAAAACGGAAAAAACTTGAAAAAAACCTACATTTTCATCAGACCTTCTCATTCCCCGCTCTTGTACTCCGACGGTGTCTGCCCTATCAGTTTTTTGAACATCCTGGAAAAACACTGTCCGTCCGCCGGGTATCCGCACTCCTCCGCCACCTGGGAGATCCGCACGTCCGGGATCTGTCTCAGCAGTCTGGCGGCTATCCGGATCCTGTTTTCCACCGTATAGGCAGAATACCGTTTCTTCATCTGCCTGTAGAACAGCCGCCCTAAGTAGTCCTCATTCATGAACATCACTTCTCTGGAAAGTTTCTGCAGACTCAGCTCCGGGTCGCCGATGTTTCTGTAAAATTCCCGGAGTATCCCATAAACCCGCCTTGCATCTTTGTCTTCCGGCTCTTTGATCTTCTTCTCCCGGCAGAGGGTTTCCGACAGATATTCAAACAGGCTCTTTTCGTCTCGAACGGACTCTGTGTCTTCTCTGTCTGCCGGAGACCTAAACACCTCCGACAAGACCTCATATACCCGGTCTTTCTGCCTCTCAAGGGGCATCTGCCCCAGTTTCATCTTCAGCAAAAACAGCCTGACCTCAAAAAACACCTGCTCCCAGGTATCTGCCGCTCCCAGCGCCCGTACATCCGGGTCCGTGCTCTCCCCTTCTGCCCTGATCCCGCGGTACAGGGATGATACGGCGGGAATCTCCCCTGACTCGGAGATCACCGGCTTTAAGTCTATGGAAAACAGCTTGAAATATTCTTTTCTCACCCGCTCCGCCACCGGCTCCATATCGCCCCGGATCCTGTCGTCCAGAAGATATACCGCCTCCTGCTCTACAGAGGTGGACAAAAGGATATGATCTTCCCCCATGAGCTCCGCGAGAATGTTGGTCAGAGAAAAGGATTCCAGATAATCGGGGATCTTGGGAAATTTCATGACCAGAAGAAAGATCTGCGGATACTTCTCCCCGTGCTCTTCCAGAAATGCCCGATAATCCAGGCTTCCGTCCTCCCTGCCCTCCAGCATGTCGGCAAAGAGCTGAGCCTGAGCCCTGGGCTTTAAGCGGCGCAGCCGGCTCTGTTCCCGGCGCCGGCTCTCCTCCAGCTCTCTCATCTCATCCAGCTCCGCCCGGACCTTCTGGGCCATCTTGATGATCTGCTCTTCCTTACAGGGCTTTAACAGGTAGTGGCGGACTCCCAGCTCCATGGCCTGGCTGGTGTACTCGTACTCGCCGTACCCGGACAGCACCGCAAACACGATCTGAGGGAACTCTGCTTTCGCCTTCCTGATCAGCTCGATTCCGCTCATAACCGGCATCTTGATGTCCGTAATCACGATCTCCGGTTTTAAGGCCCGGATCTTCTCCAGGCCCTCGATGCCGTTCCAGGCCGTGTCCGCCACTTCGATCCCGTAGTCCTTCCAGGGGATCAGGGAGGCCAGACATTCCCTCTCAATATCCTCGTCATCGATCACGATCATTTTATACATGGGCATCTCTCTCCTTTTTTGGTATCTCCATATAGATCTTCGTCCCCTCCCCGGGACTGCTCTGTATCTCCATCACCGCCTGGCCGCCAAAGAACAGCTTCAGCCGCTCGGCAATGTTTTTCAGTCCTATGCCGTTTCCCTTGGGCTTCATGGTAAAGGTTCTGACAGCCTCCAGCTCCTCCGCGCTCATGCCCGGGCCGTCGTCCTCCACCTCCAGGACCAGAGTCTCCTCCCGTTCCCGGATCCGGACCATGATCCGGCACAGCTTCAGGGAATTGTCCACCCCGTAATTGATGGCGTTCTCCACCAGGGGCTGAAGGATCATCCTGGGCATAAGATACCGCCCCAGGTCTCCTTCCGCCTCCAGCACAAATTCCGCCCTCCGCTGGTATCGGAGCTTCTGGATATTCATGTAATTTTCCACCAGTTCCACCTCTTTTTCCACCGTGTCTTCCAGTTTGCTGGAAAAGGAAGCCCGGAGAAAATCGCTGAAAGCCACGGTCATCTGAGAGGCCTCCTCTCCCCGGCCCGACCGGATCAGCCCGTAGCGCACATAAGTGTTGATGGCGTAGATCTCGTCATAGGAAAACAGATTGAGATAGGTCCAGCCGGTCTTGGCTGAGGCCAGCCGGCAGACAAAATATTTCTGTCCGTCGATCTTCACGATCTGATAATCCTTTTCCCCATCAAAACGGAAATGACTCTTGGGTACCCCCTGTCCGTCCTCGTACAGCAGCATGTCCCCGTTCCAAACATACAGAGTGGAAGTTTTGGTGGCCAGCTCGTCCACATGCCTTCCGATAAGATTCTTCACATCCACCACAAACATCAGGCTTCCCAGATAGTTCATGCTGGCGTCCAGATATTTGCGGATATCCCTGCCGGAGACCATGTAGGGAAATTCTTCTGTGGGGTATCGGCACACATAGGCTCCCCTGGCCTGGGCAAACTCTTCCAGCATCTGGCTGTAAATCGGCTCCGGCACTTCCAGGTAATGATTTCCGATCATGTATTTGATCCATTTTTTATCCGTATAGACCATCTCCGCGATCTGATCCGAATATCCGGCCTCCTGAGTCAGGCGGCTCCGGATCTGAGACATGCGGAAATTATACTCGCTCTGGTTGCTGGCCTCCATGATCTGGGACAGCTGACTCTGAATATTGTAGTCCAGAGCCACGTCGTAGGAAAATTTCTCCAGTTCTTCCAGCTCCCGGTCCACCTGCTTGGTAAAATAGTCCAGCTCCTGGAGGGATTTCTCATACATTTTGCCGTCGTAGAAATCCAGGGTTATCTGCAGAGCCAAAAGCGTGATGACACAGATGATTCCGAATACAGCCAGGTAGATAGCAGCCATCTTTCCGGCCAGGCTTAAGGAATTGAAGAAAGTTTTTAGTCTTTTCATACAGGGGATTCCTTTCCATAGATAGAATCAGTATATCATATACCGAAACGGACAGGACAGAAAAAGGAGTGCAGTCAACGGCAGGAAGGAAGGTTTTCCGTCACATAATCGGCCATAATGGTTCCCACTTTATTACCAACCATATTATAGGCTTCCTGATTATAGTGGTAGCGGTCCTTCATCTGGTGAAGACAGGGCTCGAAGCTTCCCGCCAGTACAAAGTCGTCGTCTGTCCGGCACAGCCTGGCCTGAGCGCTGCGGATGGTCTCGTAGTGCATATCCCACTGTCTTCCGGTGAGACCGTCTGTTATGCCCGGGAAATCCACATAATTGTAATGTCCTGTCTGCACCAGGAAACATACCCTGGCTCCGTGGGCCTTAAACTGTCCGAATATCTCCCGGGTGTTGGCCGCATAATCCTCTGCAGACCGTCTGGCGTCCCCATCGCTCTCGCCCTGGCACCACACGACAAAGATCTCTTTCACCCGACAGCCGGACTCTGTCAGAAACGCTTTCGCCCGGTCCAGTCTTTCCACCGCATCCGCCACATAGGTCTGCTTCCACTGAACCGTGTCGGAGCCGCCCACAGAGGCCGACACCCCCACTATCCTGCGTCCGGTCCTGGAGTAGTAAGCCTGGACCGCCGCACTGACCATACTTCCGGTGCGCTTGGACCTGCCGTCGGAATCGTAGTCCCAGATCCCCCCTTCTCTGTCTTCCCCCAGGCCGAAGGGTTCCCTGACAGGTACCAGTCCGCCGGGGTTTGTGACCGCCTTGTATTCATATCCGGCAGCGGCGTCGCAGGTGACGGCCGAAGCGGCCTCTCCGCGCCCCGACATGTTGGACTGTCCCGCAAACAGAATCAGATCCAGTTCCTGATCTCTGTAATCATCTGTATGTTTCACGTCTTTTCCCTCCCTCTCCTGCCCTGGTCTTCTGTGTTATTTCACCCAGGCGCCTTTCTCATCCACCTGGTATCCGTCGGGAGTGGTAGTGTTTTTCAAAAGCGCGCCTCTCTTTCCGTCTGAGATCTCCTGGAAGAAATACCATGTTCCGTCGATCTCATGCCAGCCGGTATACATCTGTCCTTTCTTTCCGTCCGAAACAGGATGTAAGTAGTACTGATTTCCTTCCCATTCTGTCCAGCCTGTCATCATATATCCGTCCTTGTCAAACAGATACCACTGGAAGCTTCCGTTCCACTCCGCCAGAATCCATTTTCCGATCACGTCGTTTCCTGTCGTGGTCTTAAATCTCCAGCCCTTCTCATCCTTATTCCAGGTTCCTGCCGTCACAGGGCCTCCTGCCTGGCTGAAGTCATAATTATAGGACAATTCATCAAGGGAAATATCTTCCCTGACCGTCTTGCTGCTGGTCAGGCTCCTGCGGATCACCTCCACGGTCAGCCCTTCCGGATCAAATTCCTCGTCTGCCAGATAGACCAGCTTTTTCGGCTTCCTCTTGATATGGATCCGATCTACATAACTGTTGTCCTCATCCAGATATTCCGTTACTTTCACGTTGAAGCTGGCCGTAAATTCTTTTTCCCCGCCTTCCTCATCAGCCTCCCGATAGAAGACAGTTACTTTGGTCTCACCTTCCTCCTCAAAAGAGTCCGGATCAAACTCCAGCTCATCCACAGGTATCTTTTTCTCTCTGGAAGCATTGCCTGCGGTGGCCTTCTGAACCGCCTCCACTTCCAGTCCCGTCGGGTCCAGATCGTCCCCTACCTGGTACTCCGTCTTATCCGGCGCCCTGGTCACTCTGATCCTGATCGTGCGGTACTCCGACTCCGCCGGTTCCTCCGGACCTATGGGGGTATCCTTTTTCTCCAGGCTGTCCATGGCTGCCTTCAGGGCTTTCACCTGGCTGTCAACTTCGGCCTGGGTGGCATCCTCGTCGGCCTCTACCGCCTTCGCAGCCTCGATGGCCTCATTGAGCTTCTCAAGGCTCTCCTCTGTATACACATCGGTCTTCTCGGACTCGTCCTCCGCTTTCCTGATGGCGTTGCTCAGTGTCGCCTTGTCTGCTGGTTTCTCCGGGTCTGCGGGAGTATCCTTCTTCTCCAGGCTGTCCATAGCCTCCTTCAGGGCTTTCACCTGGCTGTCGACTTCAGCCTGAGTGGCCTCCCCGTCGGCCTCTACCGCTTTCGCAGCCTCGATGGCCTCATTGAGCTTTTCAAGACTTTCTTCTGTATACACATCAGCCACTGCAATACCCCACTTCTCACAGATCTCCATCTCTGTCTTGTGAAGCTTCTCCTGGGTCTCCCAGTCCCGGCTTCCCAGTTTGTGGACCGCCACATAGACCAGCTGGGCCTCTGGCCATTTTTCTTTCATCGCGTAAACCGTATTCTCAAACGCTCCGGCAAAGGTGTCGGTGTCAAAGCTTTCCGGCTCCTTTCCTTCTGCCACGGTTCCGATTTCCTTGTTGTTCTTGAACAGATACTCCGCGTCGTTGGTTCCGCCGTCAAACAATACGTAGTCCGGAGCCTCCTTGGGAGCGTTCTGAACCTGTGCCAGGATCTGTCCTCCCATGTAGTTGGCGTCCAGCATGGTGGCGCCGTTCTTAGCATAGTTGGCCAGCTCCATCCCTTCCTGTCTCGCCGAGATGCTGGCGAATCCGGCTTTCTTATATTCATGGCCTTCCACGATACTGTCGCAGAAAGCGTAAACGGTCTTTTCCTTCAGAGGAAGGTCAGACACCGGCGCTGTCAGCACGAAGTTATCGAGGTACTGAGGTTTGGAATCATACCAGCTGCAGGCAATCATCCTCGAAAGGTTGGTTCCTTCGACAGGCAGATCCAATTTCTGAGTTACAATCTCTCCGCTTTCTTTCTCCCAGATCCGATAGCTCAATGTCTGAGTTTCGAAATCCGCGTGAATCCGGAAAGTATAGGTTGTATTGGTCTTCAGGATATTTTCATTCAAATTCCAGACAGGCTCGCTTTTCGAAGCCGCCCTGCTGTCGTCAACCGCCGCTCCGATGACACTTGGCCGTAAATCCGACTTACCTGGAGCCGCACAGAGGGCAAATACCAGTCTTCCATAGTCATCCCGGAACTCGAATCCCATCTTGTTGCCGTCCGGCACCTTCCAGTCAAAGGTAATATCCGCGCCTTTCCTGGCAGCGATATCCGCGTCAAAGATCTTCACGGCTGCAGAATTGTTGCCCATGCCTGTGGTCAGCACCAGCTGGCCGCCGGCTATATTGGTCCCCCAGTTAAATCCAAAGTTGGCAGGGTCTGTCTGAGTGTCAAAAGTCTCGTCGATCAGAGTCTCCTCATAGGGCTCCGGCATGTCATCCATGGGAACCTGGAGATCGATAATATTGACCTTTCCCGCCTCCAGCTTTCCTTCCTTCTCAAAGGACTTGCTCCCGTCCTCTCCATAGGAAATTTTGATGGATACGCCGCCTGCCGCCAGACCTTCCCTTATGCTGTAGTTTCCGTTTTCGTCGGTTGTGGCCGTAATGGTTTTTCCGCCTGATGTCACTTCCACCGCTGCACCGGAAACCTTGTTAACTCCATCGTTTACATTTCCTCTCAAGATCACCGCATCCTTTGGCAGGCTGACCTCAAACATTCCCATAGCGGGAGCTGTGGTGCTGGCCGTCTTCTGGCTCATGGCTGAAGTGATCACTGCATCTTCCCAGGTGTTCTCAAAGGTAGGATAATCCGCCCTCCCTATGTAGATACAGTCACCTAAGAAATTGGTGTCTGCCTTGTCTAAGGCCGAGAAATTAAATTCCGTGCCCGCGGACTTCAGTCCATTGTCAAGACTGATTCCCAGGGGATCTGTCATAACACCTGCACCGATTACAGGAGAATCCATCTTGGGCCTTAAGCCGTTGGCCTCCAGAAGCGGACCTGTCTCTGCGCTTCCCTTGCGGGCAAGACTTGGGGCCTCTCCCTCAAATGGGTCCTCCGTGAGGATCAGAGGATTCTTGTCCTTGGCCGGAGCCGCCGTTCCGTAGTAGGCGTTGTTGTCAAAGGCAAAACTGGAACCTCCGCTGAAACCAAATCCCGTTCCTTTTCCGTCATAGAAAATATTGTTCACATAGGAAACCTTTCCTCCTCCCCAGGGGTCGAAGTTGCTGGTTCCGCTGCCGTCCTTGCTTCGATAGAACACATTGTTGTAGATCTGGAAATACCCGCCGCCCATGGAGTAATGGACATAGCTGAACCGGCAGTCCTGCACCAGGTTGTAGCGGATCACGCCGCTGTTGAAGGCGACGCCGCACAGGAGGAAGCCTTCGCCGCAGTCGTGTACATAGTTGTACTGGATCAGGGCGTTGGTCACCATCCAGTCAGGGTCGATGGCGTTGCTGTCCTGTCCGCCGCCCTTGTGGGCCACATCGGATACCTCGTTGTACTGTACCGCCACATTATCCGTAAAATACAGCTCGATTCCGCAGGTCCCGATGTGCTCCAGCACATTTCTCTGGATCACTGAATCCCGGCTGCTGGTGAGGTAGATCCCGTTGCAGGCGTAAGCGGAAGCTCCCTGATTGATGTAGTTGTCCTGGATGATGATATTGCTGTAAGGTTTCCAATGGCTGCTGGTATAATTGGGTTTGCTCCCCTGGCCTGACTTGTTTGCCCACCCTGGATTGCTGCCATACTGACCACCTGAGCCATTCCACTGCTTCACCGTGATTCCGCAGAAGGAGTTGTTGATAAACTGGCTCTTCTCAATGACAATGTCGCTGAACTGAGTGGCCTGGCTCCCTGTGGGCTTCAGACACTCGAACAGGATTCCGCCGGTCCTCTTGGAACCGTCAAGGCCCATATTATTCTTGATTCCCGCATCCTCCAAACCGGTATTTCCGATCCATGACACATAACCGGTAACATCGTGGACCAGAAGGTCGTGGAGCCAGAATCCTTTCAGTGTGGGCACATCCCGTCCCGCGACGTGGATTCCGCGGTAATCTCCCAGTTTCGAACCATCTTCGTTATTTCTCTCTGTCACGTTTCCAGTGGGCGCTGTCCCATCTCCTGTCCCGTCGCCGGAAAGCATCCGGAAGCCCGGCACGGTGTTGGAGATATCCAGATTGCTGATCTCCCAGTATTCCTGGTTGTACAGGTACAGCGCGTCGGAACTGGCTCCGTCTACCTTGATCTTGGGCAGCGAACCCTCCCCGTAGCTGGAGATGGTAATCATGTTCCCTGCTGTTCCGCTTCCCTGAGGCGATAAGGTCTCGTTCCACTCTCCGTCCCGCTCAAACAGAATCTGATCGCCCGGGATGAAGTGGGCCTGGAAGACCCTGGCCACGGTCTTCCAGGCCGTCTCCGGGCTGGTGCCGGCGGCCGAGTCGTCGCCGTCATTGCTCACATAAAAGGTAGTGCTGGCTGAGCGGTCTTTGAAAGCTTCCACCTTCACGGAACGGAAGTACACCGTTCCCTGGTTCCAGCTGTCGGCATAATACCGGATGGTATTCAGGTTCGTCACCTTGCTTCTGGCTGCCTCATTGACCAGCTCATACTCTCCGTCTACCATAATCCGGAAGGTGTCTTCCTTTAAGTCAATGTCCATACGGACCGTCTGCCACTGTCCCGGCCTGGCGGTTCCCGCTACTTTCACATTTTTTCCGTTGACGTGGGTTTTAAACTGGCTCCAGTTGTCATCCACGTACATGGTATAGGCAACCCCGTTGCCGCTGTCTGACAGGTAGGGAAGGCTGAACTGCTTGTCATGGTTCTCCGTCCCCGCCTTCATCACCGTAGTCACGGACACGTACCGATACTCGTTCTCGTCGATCCCCAACCCGCTTTTGGAAAGCTCCGTGGTACCTCCGTTAGGCTTTGTCAGCTTCAGGGCATTGGCTCCCCCATCTTCCACAAGCTCTGCCGTCCCGCCTCCCGGCGAGACCGTCCAGCCGTCCAGGCTGCCCAAATCCGCCTTCCGGGAGAAATCAATCTCCGCGACAGTCTTTCCGGTGGTTCTGTCCGGGCTTTCTGCCGCCATAGCCGTGATCATCCCCTCACCCGGCCCGCCAAAGCCCGGGGAAGAGACCACCATGCCAGCAGTCACAGCAGAAGCCAGAAACCGCTTTTTCCATGTCTGATTCATCATTTTTCTCCTTTCCCATTCTCCGATTTTTCAATCTGAGTTTATTTTAGGAAATCGGGGCAAAAATGCCCATGGAGTTTTCCGATAGAATCTTACACTTTTCCGACAAAAACAGGCTGGGACCGATCTGACTCCGTCTGACATCGATATTGCCAATACCCTGATCTTTGTACAGTCTAAATCACCCGAAACCTCTTCCACGCCCCTTTCTGAAACCTTCTCCAGAAGATGAATCCCCTAATGATCCAGTCCAGGCACATGGCCAGGGCGATTCCCACGACTCCCATTCCCAGACCGATTCCAAGAATCAGGGAGAACACCAGCCGCACTCCCAGGGTGGTAAACAGGGAGACAAAGGTGGAAAACCCGATATCTCCTGCTGCTCTCAGGCCTTTTCCCAGGGGATCGGAAAATGGGTGAGCCACGGAATTGAACACATTGTGGATGACCACCAGAAGGATGATCAGCCGCTTCACCTCCGGGTCCAGGGCGTAAAATTTCATCAGCACAGGGGTCACAGCCAGGATCAGCCCGTTCCACAGAGCGGCACCGGCCACGGAAATCTTCGTCAGTTTCCTGAAATAAAATTCTGCCCCTTCCACATCTCCGGCCCCCATACACTGGCCGATGACGGTGATAAACACGGGACCCATGGTGACTCCCACCAGAGCCGCCATTCCCCAGATACTCTGGGCCACCCCGTTGGCGGCGATCTGGTAAGTGCCGAAGAGAGCCGCCACGCTGCTCAGGGCCACCTTCACCAGCTGGAACACGCCGCTCTCCATGCCGTTGGGAACCGCGATCCTGAGGATTTTCCCCAGAAGCCCTCCATCCCACCGGAAAATATGGCCCCAGCTGTATCTGACCGGATTTCCGGCGGAAAAACAGAGATACGTGATCACCACAGCCGACACGGCCCTGGCGATGAGGGAGGGATAGGCCACACCGGCCACACCGGCTTTCAGGATGAAGACGCCGATGAGATTTCCCACCACATTGATCACATTGGACACAACGGACAGATACATGGTTGTGGAAGTCTTTCCCAGACTCCGGTACACCGCTGCCCCGGAATTGTAGACGGCGATGGCCGGATAGGAGTAGGCGGAGATCCTCAGATAGGTGACGCAGGCCTCCATGACATCCTTTTCCACCTGTCCGAACATAAGGCTCATAAGAGACTCATTTCCCACAAGGACCGCCATAGCCATCACCAGGGAAAACACTGTGGACACCATGAGAAGCTGGCTGGAAGCCCGGCCTGCCGTGTCCTGCTCCTTTCGGCCGATGTACTGGCTGATGACCACCGCCCCGCCTGAGGCCAGAGCCGTAAACAGGTAGATGAAAATGGTGTTAAAGGCATTGACCAGAGACACTCCCGACACAGCCGCCTCCCCCGCGTAGCTGACCACAAAGGTGTCCGCCACCCCCACCAGCATGACAAGAAGCTGCTCCATGAACAGGGGAACGATGAGTCCTTTCAAATCTTTGTTGGAGAACATAGGAAAAACCTCCTTCTTTTTTCACGGTTTTCTTTTCTATGTCCTCAGTATAGTCCAGATGATTAGATATAGCAAATACTTAGTTTTTATGTATAAATTATGCTTTTAAGGCATATGTTTTCGCACCCACCTCCAACCCTAAATTATTTATGAACACGTTCATATAACCTTGACACGCCTCATATTCCTGTATATAATATAAATGAACTTGTTCATGAAAGGAGAAATTTTTATGCCGCAAGCGATTGGAGAAACTATTTTTGACGTATTGTACCTTGGTTTCGCGTTGACCGCGGGGCTTACCATGCTGATGAAAGGAAAGAGCCCGCTGGTGAAAAAAACCGGGCTCATGGCCGCGCTGCTGGGCGCAGGAGACTCCTTCCATCTGGTCCCCAGGTCTTACGCCCTCTGGACTGCAGGGCTGGAGGCAAACGCTGCTGCCCTGGGAATCGGAAAATTTATCACTTCCATCACCATGACTGTCTTTTATCTGATTCTGTATTACGTATGGCGGGAGTATTTCCAGGTAAAAGATCAAAAAAATCTTACAGGGATCATGTGGGCATTGGCCCTGCTGCGCATCGGCTTCTGCCTCCTGCCTCAGAATCAATGGCTCACCTACCGTCAGCCCCTTTTGTTCGGAATCCTCCGCAATGTGCCTTTTGCCGTCATGGGAATCCTCATCATCGTTATTTTCGCCCGGGAGGTGAGGAAGGTCCATGACTCTGTTTTCCGGTTTATGCCTCTGGCTGTGGGACTTTCTTTCGGGTTCTATCTTCCGGTTGTGCTGTTCAGCGGCGTGGCGCCCATGGTGGGGATCCTTATGATTCCGAAAACCATGGCCTATGTGTGGATCGTGCTCATGGGGTGGAAACTTTATAAAAAAGAGGGATTATCCTAAATTTTTCTTTACATGGTCAATGAATCTGGTCACAGCCGGGCTGAACATCTGCTGTCTTCTCCAGGCCAGGACGCTGCTGCCGGAAAGCTCCGGATGCAAAGGCCGGCTGACCACATTGTCTTTATCCCAGAAAGGCAGGGCTCCCTCCACGGTGATGGCGTAAGCCAGACCGTTTCGGGCCATGATGGCGGCATTGGTGGGAAAATTGCTTGTGAAGAGGACATGGAGCCTGGAAAAGGAATCGCCAAACCAGCTGGCCAGCTCATTTTGGACATTTGGCCTTCGGGGAAGGCTTAAGGGAAGTCCCTCCAGATCCTCTGCCGTAATTCCCTCCTTTTGGGCCAGGGGATCGTCGGGCCTCATGAGAACCACCCATCTTTCCTTCTGATGAAACCGGATAAAATCAAATTTCTCCACATCTATGGGCTCCAGAAGGATCCCCATATCCACCAGCCCCCGCTCCATCCGCTCTTTCACCAGATCGGCCGTGGCCGTAAATAAGTCATAGGTGACGAGGGGGTATTTTTCGCTGAAGGTCCGAAACAGATCCGGCAGAACCTGGACCGCGGCCAGTTCTCCGCAGCCTATGACGATCTTCCCGTCCACCAGTTCTTCCTGCTCCGCCAACTCCTCCTCCGTCTTCTGGACCAGAGACAGGATCTCCTCCGCCCGCCGCCTTAAGAGCATCCCTTCCCGGGTCAGGGTGATCTTCCTGGCCCCTCTGTCAAAGAGCTTCACCCCGATCTCCTCCTCCAGCCCGGCCATCTGGCGGCTTAAGGTGGGCTGGGTGATGTGAAGGACCTCCGCCGCCCGGTTGATCCCCTCCTCCTGAACTACTGTGAGAAAATAGCGAAGAACTCTGATCTCCATGGTTTAAGCCTCCCTTTGATTTTTGTTTTTCCTGAAAGCCGCCCTGTGGAAACCCACGGCTGCTGTTCAGGACTTTTTATAGTAGGAATTATATCATACTTTCCAGAATATAAATGCATTTTTACTATGCGCATTGACTTTATGCATATAAGAAGATATAATAATTCAAAAAGTAAAATCAATAAGGAGAGAAAAAGTGAAAAGAAGAATGTTGCTGGCATTACTGTCCGGGCTCCTGGGCCTGTCTTCCACAATAACCGTATTGGCAAGTCCCCGGACAATGCCCGACGGGACCGTATTTGATTCAGAATACTACGCTCAGACTAACCCGGACGTGGCGGCGGCCTGCGGAACGGATGAAAATGCTCTCTACCAGCATTATCTTACTTACGGAAAAGCAGAAGGAAGAAAACCATACTCAGACAGTGCAGAGAACACCGCTCCTCAGATTGAATCACGGGTTCACCTCCTGACCACAGAACTGCCCGTATTTCCGGCAGAGACAACCGCCAGGAACAACGCCCTGGTTCCCGTTGTCTTAAGCTCCACTGACGGACAATATTTATTGCATACAAATGTTGTGACCAGGACAGAATTCGGCACAGACGGCAGCAGAAAAGATTATTCAAAAGACCCTGTTTACCTGGCTGCCCGGGACTATATCATAGAGTGGCTGAACAATAACGGAGATAACAAAAACAACCGCAGCATAGACATTCCGATCAAATTTATTCCCCGCAGCCTCGACGATGTGGCTTACTTTGTCAATCTGGCAGACAACCTGGAAATTGATTTACATAAGTCTGACGTATGTAAAGACAAGACCCTGTATATGGGGATCATTTCTGCTGACGGAAAGGGACACTTTGACCGCTTTGGATACGAAGAGCTGATTTTCTGTAGCATTTATTATGGCGACACGCCGCAGGAACTCTTTGACAATAATATAAAAGAAGAAATTCCCATCAATCCCACAACAGGCCTTCCGGCCAAAGTAGGGGATTCATGGAAATTAGAAAATGGTTCCATATATGTTGTATATTAATTTCCCCAAAATAGCAAAAACAGGATTGACAAAAAAATAGCAATATGATACTCTAACCTTATGACTGACCGGTCAGTCATATACAGTCACCAGCCAACAATATGGCCATCAGAAAGGAGGACCTCTGGTGGAAGAATCAGGAAAATACCAACATATTCTGGAAGCTGCCATGGATCTCTTTTCAGAAAGAGGTTTTGAGACCACTTCCGTACAAGATATTGCTCAGACAGCGGGCATAGCCAAAGGAACCGTGTATCTGTACTTCAAGTCAAAAGAGGATCTGGTACAACAAGTTTACAGATACTGCTATGACATGGATATCCGAGCCTGCGAAGAAGGTGTGGAAGAACAGAAAAATACCATCGATAAACTGTGCCGCCGTATGGACAATATCATTGACTATCTTCTAAGCCACCCAAAAGAGGCCAGGATCGAGCAAATGTACCAAACCTTCTCATCCGCCAGAGAACACACCCCCTACTATCGTGAGGAGATGTATAAGGCCATAGAAAAAGTGGTAAAAGAAGGCTCGGAAAAAGGCGAGTTAAGAGATTTGCCCGTCTCTCTCCTGTCCCGGATTTATTACGGGATCGCCCAGGGACTGTATCATGGCTTTCAGCAGGAACCGGATCTATGGAAAAGCGAAGACATTAAACAACAGTGTCACCAGCTCATCCGCGACAGTTTCACGCCGATATCAAAGAAACCCTAAAGGATACCACTTTGGCCTTCCGGCCGGAGTCAGGGAAATCCTAAAGGATACCACTTTGGCCTTTCGGCCGGAGTCAGGGGAAAGAAAGGAGAAAAAATGAGGAAAAATCACTTGGCAGTTCTTCTTGCGGCATCCATGGTTGTCTCCATGACTGCCTGCGGGCAAAAAACAGAGGACACCGGGGCCACTGCCACAGCAGCGCCGACTACAGAGGCCGCTACAGAGGCACCGACTACAGAAGCGCCAACCCAGGAGAAGGAAGGCACTTACACCGCAGGCACCTACACAGGAACCACCCCGGGCATGAAAGGGGATATGACGGTAGAAGTGACCTTTGACGAGGACAGTATCACCGATGTCACAGTAAAAGACCATGTGGAGACTTACGGAATCGGTTACGGCATGAGCACTACTCCTGTGGAAGTCATGCCGGAAAAGATTGTGAAAGCCCAGAGTGTAAACGTGGATTCCATCACCGGGGCAACCATCACATGTATGGCCATCAAGCGGGCCGTGTCCGACTGTATTGAACAGGCAGGAGGCGATCCCAAATCCATGGCCCAGGTTTCGGATTCTTTCGATTACCAGGACAACATGGAAACCGATGTAGTGGTCGTAGGCGGCGGGGCCGCGGGTCTGTCCGCGGCAATCACGGCGGCAGAAGCTGGCGCTGATGTGGTGCTCATTGAAAAGCAGGGAATTACCGGAGGTTCCACCACCCGCAGCGGAGGCAAGGTGTTGGCGGCAGGGACTTCATGGCAGACCAAACAGGATTTTGAAGATTCTCCTGAACAGATGTATGATTATCTGATAAGCTTTAGTAAAGGTCTCATTGATGAAGATCTGTTAAAGCTTTTCTGCGATAATTCCGCTGAAAATCTGACCTGGCTGGAGGACATCGGCATGAAGGTCAAGGACGTAGAGCCGATCCACTCGTCTCTCACTCCGTGGAGAGTGCATAATTCCGAGGGCGGCGGCGGTCAGACCAGCGGCCACGGCGGTCAGATCATGGTTCCTCTCAATGACAGAGCTGAAGAATTAGGCGTGCGGTTTGTATATAACACCAGTGGAAAAGAGCTGATCACCGAAGAGGATGGTTCCATAACCGGTGTCAAGGCAGAGACAGCTGACGGCAAACAGATTACAGTGAAAGGCAAGGCAGTGATACTGGCCACCGGCGGATATGCCAGCAGTGAAGAGTTGATGTCCCGTTATCAGGAATTTCTCCCTTCCAACAAAAATACCTCTGTGCCCGCAGGCAACATCGGTGAAGGACTTTTGATGGCAGAGGCCATTGGTGCCAAGAACTTTGAGAGCGAAGGTTTACAGCTGGTATATGTCAGCTACACCTGCGGCGTGGGAATCAATGAAGAGTCAGGACTGATTGTCAGCGCATCCGGAGAACGGGTGGTCAATGAGTGGTCCTACCAGTCCCATGTGGCCGAGGCTCTGGCTCAGGCCAAAAGTCCCAAGGGATACTACATTGCCACTGACAATGACCCCAATCCCACAGTGCAGTATGGCCTTACCCTGGACAGCACGGTAAAAGCGGCCTCTGTAGAAGAGCTGGCCCAGGAACTTTCCATGGATCCGGCAGTTTTGAAAGCCACCGTGGACCGCTACAATGAACTGTGCGCCAAAGGCGAAGATGAAGATTTTGGAAAACCAGCGGAATATATGATTCCTCTGGAAGGCGACACCTACTATGCCATTGCCATGAATCCCGGCTCCTCCGTCACCTTCGGCGGTCTGGGAATCAATGAGAATTCCCAGGTTCTGGATACCCAGGATCAGCCTATCAAAGGGCTGTACGCGGCCGGGGAGGTAGCCTTTACCGGACTGTTCGGCACCGAGTATCCCTGCTGCGGCATGGCCATCGGCTCGGCGGTGTATTTTGGAAGAGTCGCCGGAGCCAACGCGGCGGCTGAGGAATAACATCATCCGATCTAAATGATTTCGCGGCTGAAAACCTGGACTTGAGGTTTTCAGCCGCTTTTACCAAATTCATCATTCAATCTACCTGGCCAGGGTGTACCCCCGCCCATTCACGTTCATCACCGGCGCGGCCACAATAAAGGCGCTGGGGTCGATGGACAGCACCTTATCCCGAAATCCGGCATACTGTTTTCCGTACACCACGCTGAATACGGCTTTCTGCCGCTCCTTCTGATAGCCTGTCTCGATGTTGAGAAAGGTCACGCCGCTGTCCAGTTCCTTCAGAATCGCCTGACAGATCTCCTCATAGCGGGGAGAAATAATAATCAGCTCGATCTTCTGCTCTCCTGAGAGAAGTGTTTTGTTGACCATGGCGGAGGTGAGGACGATGACCACGATCCCGTAGAGGATGCCGTCCCAGCCGCCCCGCATGATCTGAACGCCCAGGATCAGAATATCAAACGCCATCATGGAATTGCCCACAGGAATTCCCTTTAACTTCTGTAAGATACAGGGAGGAATATCCATGCCTCCCGTGGAGCCTCCCGCCCGGATCACCAGGCCGATTCCGCCTCCCATCATCACTCCGGCGAACACGGCACAGAGCAGGGTATCCCCTGAAAACCAGGTGCCCACAGGGAGTTTTTCGAAAAATCCCAGAATGATCGGGTAGATAACCGTAGAAAGCAGGGAGGTCATGGCAAACTGCTTTCCCAGAAACACAAATCCCAGCAAAAACAGGGATACGTTCACTACAGCGGAGATCACCGAGATGGGTGCCGGAATCCAGGACTGAACCGCCAGAGCGATCCCCGTAGAACCTCCCAGCATAAACCTGTTTGGAACCACAAAAGCGCACACGGCAAAAGCCAGAAAAACATTTCCAATCACGATGTAAAACAAGGTCTCTAATCTTTTCATACGGTCCTCCATTCCCGGCAAAAAATCCGCCGTTCTTCTTATTCATTAACTGCTTTTATTATAAGCAAAGGAGAACCAAAGATTGTTGTATATATAACAATTCAGGAAAAATTATCCGGGGCAGAAACCTGAGCACTTCCTTTTATCAATTGTTCCATTATGATTCCTCCATCATTCACCCACCGTTTTTCTGCCGCTCCACCACTTCCTCCAGGGCCCGGCGGTCAAGAACCTTCAGAGAGCCATAGCCCCTCTCCAGCCACCCCTCTTCCTGAAATTTCTTCAAGACCATCGTCACTGTAGACCGGTTCAGCCCAAGAGACACCGAAAGTTCCTCATGAGTGTAAGGCAGCACCCCTCCCTCGGTCCCCAGATCCTCAGAATCCGGAGCCGTTCTGGCCAGAATATAACTGGCTATTTTCCCGTACCGGTCCAACATACACTGTTCCTCCATCCGGTCCACCAGGTAATCCATGGTGTTGGAACACAGCTGGAGAAAATGGAGGGCCAGCCCTGTCCGGCTCCCGAAATACGGAAGAATATCCGCCATCCGGAAAGAGACCAGGGTCACCCGGTTCACCGCCTGGACGCAGGCAGGCCGGTTTCCCTGCTCGGCGAAAGCCGATTCCCCGAACATCCGCCCGGCTCCCACCACGTCCAGGGTCATCTCCCGGCCCGAATACAGATTCTCGAAAATCCGCACCCGCCCCTTCAGAATATAGTATACCCTGTCCGCCGGATCACCCTTCATATAGATCAAACGGCCCGGCTGAACCGTAATCACCACTCCCACCTCCCGAAGCAGCGCCTCCTCCTCCGGCGTCAATACCCGTCCTTTCATAGCATCCCCCGCCTCAGCTTTTCGTGAAGCTCATAGAGAGCAATCTTCTGATCCATATAATAGATCAGGTCGTAAGCCTCCTCATAGCCCAGCCATCTCATGGCCAGGTGCTCATTGGACAGCCGGACCTGCCCATCCCATTTCATGGCGAAAAAATATGCGGCTGTATGGGCTGTCTGGCCATGCTTTTCCTCCTCCGGCTTTGTCCGGCGAATCCAACCGTTCTTCAATACGCGGTTCTTCCCAATCCTGATTTTCACACACAGAAAACAGTTCCGGACAGATCCAGGTTTCCGGAGAAAGTCACACTGCCCTAAACCTGTCACATCTTTTCTCTTTTCCTCTTCTCTATAATATCACTGATATCAAAAGGCTCCAGGTCCTCAGGCATATCGTACACATTGATAAACGGGACATCTTCCGGCGTCCTCAGAGGAAACTCCGATTTGGCGGTAACGTTTTTCATGTCGCAGACGATCATGCCCATATACATGGCAGGAAGAGTTTTTCTCTCTTTCAGAGGCTTAATCTCTCTGTTGTTGCAGGTATACAGCAAATTATAGCCCCTCTCAAAGGTCTCGTAATCTTCTTTCGCGTCTATGACCCGGATATCGCCTTTCGCGATAACGCTTCGGTAGTCGTGGCGATGTCCCTTGTAAGGCCGGTCCGGAAAATCCTGAAACATGCTGAACTCCAGACATACCCTGGGATCATTTTTCATCAAATCCAGTTTATGTCCTTTTTTCATGAAATGGACATAGACATACAGCCGGTCATCCCGGATCTCAAACCCGAAGTTCAGCGGGACGACGTAAGGATATCCGTCAGTATCATGCAGCCCCAGATTCACATGATGGAATTGGCGCAGCATCGCCTCGATCAATTCCCGCTCCTTCACTTCTCTCTCAAAATGTACCATATTTTTATCCTCCTCCAATTTTGTTTCTGATATCAGAATACCTCATAATATCCTGTTTTTCAAGACATTCCATCCGGGTAACCCACCGTCGGACCCGGGTACCCTGAAAATCTCCTTAATTTTTCCTGCCATTTGTGTTATAATTCTTGTCATAAGAAGATATCGCTTTTATTCCCAGATACAGAGCAGGAGGAAAATCATGGAACATAAAGCACGTATCGAAGGCAACTTTATCCGATCCATTAATTTTGCCATGCAGCAGAACTATGTCCCTCTCATACGGAATCTGATCATAAAAAATGAAACCGGCGAAAACCTGTCCCGCCTGGACTTAAAGATCCGCTTTGAACCGGACTTTGCCAATGAATATCATTTTCCCATAGAAGACATACCCCCGGGACAGTCTGTGGAGATCTCCCCTGTCAGGATCCAGTTAAAGACAGATTATCTCTTCTCGCTGACAGAAAAGATCCTGGGAGCCGTCACTATGGAACTGTTCCAGGGACAGGAAAATCTCTGTTCCCGCCAGCAGGAGATCGAGCTGCTGGCTGCCGACCAGTGGAGCGGCCTTCTCTTTATGCCCGAGATCATCGCCGCTTTCGCCACCCCCAACCTTCCATGTATCTCCCAGGTCCTTCGGGAGGCCTCCGGATTTCTGGAAATATGGAGCAAAAGTCCTTCCTTTACAGGGTACCAGACCCGCAACCCCAACCATGTGAAACTGCAGATGGCGGCAATCTACGAGGCTCTGCGAAAAAAGAATATTGCCTACATGAATCCGCCTGCCACCTATGAGTCTGTGGGACAGCGCATCCGCCTGCCCCATGTTGTCCTTGGGCAGAAGCAGGGCACCTGTCTGGACCTGTCTCTGCTCTATGGAGCCTGCCTGGAGGCCGCCGGTCTTTTTCCCCTTCTGCTGTTTATACAGGGGCATGCTTTCTGCGGCTGCTGGCTGGAAGAAGAGACTTTCGCCGACTGTGTCACAGACGACATGTCAGCCATAGAAAAAAGAACCGCCTCAGGAGCAGAAGAGATGCTTCTGGTAGAATGCACGGATTTCGTGTCCGGAAGAACGGCCGATTTCGACAAAGCCGTGAAACACGGAAAGGATCATCTGGCTTCCCAGGAAGATTTCATATGCGCCATCGATATCCAGCGCACCCGGGGCAGCGGTATCCGCCCGATTCCCCTTCCCCTCCTGACATTGGATACAGAGGCGGATCAGACAGAAGAAAGACAAAACTCCCTGAATCCCCAGGCCCCCTCGGCTCTGGATCACTCCCTCATGGGCCGTGTGACGGAAGGCGCCGGGGAACCTCTTACCAAACAGAAGCTGTGGCAGCGGAAACTGCTGGACTTCAGTCTCCGGAATACACTTTTAAATTTCCGGGCGACTAAAAACGCCTTTCAGCTCATGGTGTCTGACCTCTGCCAGCTGGAGGATCAGCTGTCTGACGGAAAAGACTTCCGCATCCTGGAGATGCCTTCCGAGTGGACGGTGACTCTCCGGGATTCCCATATATTTGAGATCGAGACCGAAAAAGATCTGATCAGCACCATTGCGGCCGAGGAATTTAAAAGCAGCCGCATCCGTACTTTTCTCAGCGAGGCCGAGCTGGACAAGAACCTGAAAGGCCTGTATCGGTCCGCCAGAGTGAGTATGGAAGAAAACGGCTCCAATACCCTGTTTCTGGCCCTGGGTTTCCTTCGCTGGTTCGAAAGCGATCTGTCCGAGAAGGCCAGATACGCTCCTCTGGTGCTGGTGCCAGTGGATATTGTCAGAAACGTGCGCAGCAAAGGTTTTGTGATCCGCAGCCGCCAGGAAGAAACCCAGATGAATGTGACTCTTCTGGAATATCTGCGCCAGGATCATGGTATTCTGATCTCCGGTCTGGACCCTCTGCCGGAAGACGAACACGGAGTGGACCTTCCTCTGGTATTCCACACTATCCGTCAGGCCGTCATGGCCAAAAAAAGGTGGAATGTGGAGGAAATGGCGTTTCTGGGCCTGTTTTCTTTCGGGCAATTCGTCATGTGGAACGATATCCGCAGCCGCTCTTCGGAGATCGAGAAGAATAAGGTGGTCTCCGGCCTTATAGAGGGAAAAATGAACTGGGACCCCGGTACAGAGCACATCACTGCCGAAAACCTGGACCGGTCCCTCTCCCTGGCCGATATGGCCGTGCCTGTCAGCGCCGATTCCTCCCAGATGGTAGCTATTGCCGCGGCGGCCGCAGGCCAGAGTTTCGTGCTCCACGGCCCGCCGGGCACCGGCAAGTCCCAGACCATCACCAACATGATCGCCAATGCCCTGTACCAGGGGAAATCCGTTCTGTTCGTGGCGGAAAAAATGGCTGCCCTCAATGTGGTACAGAAAAGGCTGGCCGATATCGGGCTGGATCCATTCTGCCTGGAGCTTCACTCCAACAAAACCGTAAAAAGTTCTGTCCTGGCCAAACTGGACAGAACCCTGGAAACAGGCAGAATCCGCCCCCCTCAGGATCATCTGGAAACTGCCGAGAAAATCCATGGCCTCCGGGCCGGCCTCAACATTCTCATAGAAGCGCTCCATGAAAAAAGGGCTTACGGCTCATCTCTGTACCAATCCATTGAGCTCTTGGAAAGATACAAAGACTACAGGGGAACACTGTCATTCTCCAGGGAATCCCTGAAATCCCTGGATCAGGACCGTATGGCCCAATGGGAACAGCTGATCCGCCAGTACATGGTAGCCATAAAGGAACTGGGCGTTTACACGCATCATCCTCTTCTGGGATATGAAGGGAAAGAATATTCCATAGAGCTCAAAGAAACTTTTCAAAAGGAACTCGGTTGTCTTCTGGCCCGGTGGGACCAGGCCGCGGCTCACCAGGAAAGTCTCTATTCCTGGGCCGGAGGCATCACAGACAGGAGCCGCCGGATGACGGACCGCCTGGTGTCCGCGGCCAGGGCCGCTCTCCTGACTGCTCCGGCTCTCACCTCACTCCTGGACCAGCCTGATTTCCGGGATCTCTCCGACCGCCTTCACAGGCTCATCGACACCGGAAAAGAATATAACCAGATCCGTCACCGGATAGAAGAACAATTTGAATCTTCCGTCCTTACCTACGGCGCCGAGTCCGCTTCCCTGCAATGGAAGCAGGCGGGGAACCGCTGGTTCCTGCCCAGAACTCTCGCCCGGAACAAACTGGTAAAAGAGCTGAGGCTTTACGCCAAATATCCACAGTCTGTCACCAAAGATAACATGGAGGCCCTGTACGGCGACCTGTGCCTTCTTCAGGCCCGAAAAAGGGAGATCCTTGAGACGCCGCCCCAGCTTACAGGACTGCTTTCCGGTATGTATATGGAATTGTCTACGGACTGGGACAGTCTGGAAAAGGCTGTGGCCAAAGCCGCGGCAGTTGAGGAAAGCTGTTCCCGCTTCAACAGAAATGACCGGAGAGCCGTCATGGAAGCTATCCGCCGCGGGGATGAAGACATCCTCACAGGTCATGTGGATACACTGACAGAATTTTTGGAAGAGACAGACGGTTTTCTGACCCGATGGCAGATCCGGCCGGAAATCTGTAATGATACGGAAGAACACTGGCTGTCAGATCTGGGGCAGATCCTCTCCCGATATCTGGAACACCTGGATGAACTGCGGAACAAGACCATCTTCAATCAGGCCGACGATGCCCTTATCAGAAACGGCCTGGAGACAGTGAGTACTGCCTATAAAGACGGACGGATCAGCAACCAGGACCTTGTACCGGCATTTACAGCAGATCTCAACTATGAACTGGCTCTGATGACCATAGCCGGAGACAGCCGTCTCGCTTCCTTCCACGGGAAACAATATGACGACATGATCATCCAATACCGGGAACTGGTGAGCCGTTATCAGCAGCTTACTATCCAGGAGCTGGCAGCCCGTCTGTCCGCCCGGATCCCTGTCCCCGGCGGGACAAACGCCTCCTCCTCGGAGCTTGGGATCCTGAAAAAAGCCATACGGAACAACGGCCGCATGATGTCTCTGAGAAAACTGTTTGACCAGATTCCCACGCTGCTGCGGAAACTGTGCCCCTGCATGCTCATGAGTCCTCTCTCCGTGGCCCAGTACATAGACCCCTCCTTCCCTAAATTCGACCTGGTCATCTTCGACGAGGCTTCCCAGCTGCCCACCAGCGAGGCCGTGGGAACCATAGCCAGAGGAGAAAACGTGGTCGTCGTGGGGGATCCCAAACAGCTTCCGCCCACCAACTTCTTCTCATCCAACCGGATCGACGAGGAAAACAGCGACAAGGAGGATTTGGAAAGCCTGCTGGACGACTGCCTGGCCATCTCCATGCCCCAGGAATCTCTCAAATGGCATTACCGCTCCCGCCATGAGAGCCTGATCGCCTACAGCAACAGGAAGTATTATGACAACAAGCTGTACACTTTCCCCTCTCCCAGGGATCTGGCCTCAGAAGTAAAGCTGGTCTGCCTGGATGGATTTTACGACAAGGGAAAAACCAAACAGAACAGGGCCGAAGCCCAGGCCATTGTGGCGGAAGTGGTGCGGAGGCTGAAGGACGAACGCCTCCGCAGCGACAGCCTGGGCGTGGTCACTTTCAGCTCTGCCCAGCAGAATCTGATCGACGACATGCTGTTTGAAGAATTCAGAAAACACCCGGAGCTGGAAGAATGGGACCGCAATTCCAAAGAGCCTGTTTTCATCAAAAACCTGGAGAACGTCCAGGGAGACGAGCGGGATGTGATCCTGTTCTCCGTAGGCTACGGTCCGGACTCATCAGGAAACGTGTCCATGAATTTCGGCCCCCTTAACAGGGACGGCGGCTGGAGGCGGCTCAACGTAGCCATCTCCAGAGCCCGGAAATCCATGATCGTCTACTCCGTGCTCCGCCCTGAGCAGATTGATCTGGCCCGCACCAGATCTGAAGGCGTGGCCGGTCTGAAAGGATTTCTGGAATTCGCTGCCACAGGCCAGAACACCCTGGCCAGGAAGGCGGAAGCCGGATCCAGGAAAGAAGACTACCTGATCCCCAACATCGCCAGGGCCATCGAAGCCGTGGGATACAAAGCAGTTTGCAATATCGGCAGTTCCCGGTTCAAGATCGACATCGGCGTAGTAGATCCCCGGCAGAAAGACACTTATCTCCTGGGAATTCTTCTGGACGGCGAAAACTGCAGAAAAACCGCCACTGCCCGGGACAGATTTCTCCTGCAGCCCTCCGTACTCCAGGGGCTGGGGTGGAATGTGATCCGGGTCTGGACCCTGGACTGGCTGGACGATCCGGACCGGGTCTTAAGAGAAATCCGGGAAATCCTGGAGACCCTGCCCGGCCGGCAGGAAGAAGACAATGTTTCCCAGGACACCTTCGCCCCTCTGGAACAGCTGGAAAAAATGGAGGAAGAAGAATTTTTCCGGACCGCGAAAGCGCCCTATGTAAGCTTTCGGCCCCCTCTCTCCGGCACACCGGAAGAATTTTATCTTCCCCGGTCACAGTCAAAGATCGTCCGCCTGGCTCAGAAGATCCTGGAACAGGAGTCCCCCGTCAGCCGGAAGCTGCTGATGAAGAAAGTGCTGGGAGCCTGGGGCATCACCCGGTCAGGCGCCAGAGTAGAGAATATTTTTTCTGACGCCATGAGAAAGATCAAAAAAAGCACCACCAGAGACGAGGATCGGGAATTTTTCTGGAAAAAAGACCAGAACCCAAATGAATTTGCCGTTTACCGCCCGGGAGAGGACGAGGAAAGTAGAAGAGGTATGGATGATATCCCATCCGAGGAGATCTTAATCGCCGCCGCGGAAGTCCTGAGGGAACAGGTCAGCCTGCCCCGGCCCGATCTGATCCGGGAGACCGCGAAAAAATTCGGTTTCTCCAGACGGGGCAATGTCATAGAAAGCACCATCAGCTATGCCATTGAGACGGGAATCGACAGAGGCCGTCTGCTGGTGCTGGAAAGCGGGAATATCGCCCTGCCCGTCAATTTCTGATTTTTTATAATCGTTCAGCCATTGGAAATCACATAGCCTGTATATGAGCAAAAAGAGCGGGCACCCATCAGCTTTGCTGACAATCTTTCTTTGGGTACATGTGTACAAATTTCCTTTCCGCTCCGTGTACTAAAAAACTGCCGGCGAGTTCAACCCGCCGGCAGAAAAACTTTTTATTTTTCAATTGTCTACTTGACAGCAACTCCTTCTTCATCTGTTTTATCTGATTTTTCTCACGGAAACCAGCCAGTTATAGATCCCGTAACCGCCAACTCCCATTCTGTCCGTCACCTGCTGGCCCACTGTCTTGTGGGTGGTTCCTTCTTTCACTTCTACCCACGCCTGGCCTCCGGCCGCTATGATTCCCTCTGATGTGGTTTTGGCCAGGCTCCTCGCGGACGTCTCGTCCTCCACAAAAAACCAGAACGGGGTGGTTTTCAGTTTTTCTCCCCATCCCTCTTCCCATTTCGCCATGGGGCTGTTCTCGTGGAAGGGAGCGATTCCCACACAGCAGGAAAATACATCCGGATGGGCGGCGGCAATCTGAATAGCCGAATCTGCCCCCATGCTCCCCCCGATCATACTCACTCGGTCTCTGTCTATGTGGTATTCCGTTATGACCGACTCTATCAGTTCCATGATCGATGGGTCAATTCCCGGCCACATGCCCTTCCTTCCATAGTCCAGCTCCGGCGGCAGAAGAGGCGCGAGGATAAACGCGTCGGATGTTTTTTTTGCCTCTTTTTTTAGGGGCTCGATATCTTTCTCCAAGTCGTTCAGCTTGTCTCCAAGGCCATGGCCGTGTAGATAGACCACCAGGGCCATATTATCTGTGGGATTCGCGGGAGAATACAAAATGTACCGGAACTGTCCCAGCTGGCTGGTCTGCATGGAACTCCGGGTGATGCGGGGAGCCACTGTGGTCTGGCTGCTGGACCGGGCTGGCTCCATTGCCTGAGCTGGTTCGGTATTCTGAGTCTGAACCACCCCATCCACGATCCAGGCCCCCTGTTCATCACGGTATGCCCGTCAGGTGTGACGGTTCCCAAAAGCGCCGTGCCGTCGTCCTGAATATAGTAGCACTCACTGACACCGTCATTGTTATTGTCCAGCCACTGCCAGCCGGCAGCGTAAACGGAGGACACCTCCATCGCCGCCATGAGTCCCGCTGACACCAAAACCTGTTTCCATCGCTTCATATCCTGCTCCTCCTTTTTCCTTCTTTTGTTCTTTACACCGATTATATGTTTATATCCCCCCTCCTGTCAAGATCGCGTCCGGAAAGGGACAGACTTTCCGGTTCCTGAGTTTTGGCGTCTAAAACTCTCCTTCCGCGCCTAAAAGCCTCTCCATCTCCGAGTCCGCCTCCACAATAATCGTTTCCTCTATCCCGTCTTCCTTCACCAGAAAGAAAATAAACTCATCCCTTGTCTGTTCCATCTCCCCGGTTTCCGGATTCCGTTCTTCCACGGTCTCCCGGCATACATCCCTGACCTGAACGTTCCCATCCCCCAGCTTCTCATGGACACAGCGCCTCACCGCTTCCGAGTCCGGGTCCGGCAGATAGATGCTCTTCTCTTCACAGATCATCACCGGTTCCCCCTCCTGGTACTCATAAGTATAAAAATAATGGCGGGCAGCCCCTCCTCTCTGCATACCGTAGATCAGCTGATCTTCCTGGTCAAAAGTTGCCAGTGGGATCTCATTTAACCTGGGGTCGTGGACAAATTGTCCCCTGTCCGGGTCCCACACCAGATAAATCCATTCCACCAGATAATTCCCATTGGGCGTGTCGAAAAGGCGGAGATCCCTGTAGCCGTCGAAATTCACATCCTCCAGCTCCAGCCCCATATTCTCCTGGTCGTCGGCCCACACCGCCGTCTCACCAAAAAGAGACAGCTCCGGCACGGAAATGACCTGGATAGTCTCTTCCCCTTCCCGGACGGTGACAGACCTGACCCGGTATGTGGAATTTTTATCATAAAGCTGCGCCTCGATGTCAAAAGAAAACTCCTCCATATCTTCCCTCAGTTTTCCCCGAACCGTAGTGGTAACATAACTGCCGTCCTTCTGAGACAGAGACTCTTCTCCCGTCTCTGTCCCATAGAATGGCTGATCCGTCTCCAGGGAAGACACCCGGAAACCGGACAACAGAAGGCATATGACGATCCATACTATTTTTTCCATCCCGGACTCCCTTCCTTTTCTGAATTTTTAGCATCTGTCTCTGCCATGGAAGCCACAAACCGCCGGTACACATAAAAGGAAGCCGCCACTGTACAGACATCCGCCACGATCTGTGTACAGACGATGCCGTACATGCTAATTTTCTCCTGAAAGTTTTATCTTCAGCTCTTCAAAAGACATATCTCCTGTCAGGATTTCATACTCACCCATATCATATGTCTTCCATTCCTCATCTGCGGCTTCCTCTCCGTTGACATAAATCTTGCTGTACAAACCCATGGAGCCTGTCTCATTCTCATCCGGAATTCCGTTCCCATTAACATCATCAAAATTATAGATGTCGATCCGGGCCCTGGTTTCCAGAGTATTCTTCTCTGTCTTTGACATGTACGTGGTATGTAAGATCGCTCCTGCATAATCCGTGTTGTAATTTCTCAGACTGTTCTTTCCCGGAGCATACTCATAGCCTGCATTTCCCATGGCTCCATAGCTCCATTTATCCATGAGCACGGAGACGGTTCCGTCCTTATAAGTGTACAGACTTATATAATAGCCCTTCTGGTCCGCCGCCAGCTCCGGAATCTGGTCCTCGTCAAAATAAACCAGACTGTATGTGATCTCATCGCCTCCGTCCAAGCGGCACAGCCTGGCAACGGCCTCATAGGCCTCCTTATAATCGGCAAACTGCCCGTTTTTTTTGCCTCCTGACATCAGATCACGGATCCCCGGAACAGACAGGACCAAAGCCTCTCTGGTTATAGCTTCCGACAGATCCCACCGGGGAGAAAAATACTGATCATAATCCTCCTCTGCTTCTTTATCAAATCCATAATACACTGCAGCAAAACTTGTATTCCCGTAGGTCTCGATCAGCACAAGATCCGTAAAGCCGTCATAGTTCATATCATAAAAAGACACTGCATCCAGGCTGACAAAGTCTTCCCCTGCCAGTTTCTCCGGAACATAGCCCGGTATTGTTGTGAGAATCTTCTCATCCTGAATAATCTCCATATGAAAATCAGGATTTTCTTCTGACGGGGCATAAGGAACAAACAGTACCTTTCCCTCATACTCGCTCAGCTCTACCTCAAATGTCTGGCCGGCGATACGCCCATCCCCGGCATCCGTTTCTTCCTGATCCGAAACCTCCGTCTCTGCAGTTTCCCGGCCTGCCCCGGAGTCTGACTCCGAAGCCCGTGTCCTTTCTGTCTCCTGTCTGTCCCCGGAAATCTCGATCACAATCTCCGAAGTACCTGTCTCACCGCTTTGGCCCGTTTCCTGTATCTGATCCTGTTTCCCTCCGCACGCCCCGAGAATCCCCCCGGCCAGGATCATGAAGATCATTGTTCCCTTTTTCATCCCTTTTTACCCTCTCTCCACAAAATCTGTTATGACCGCATCTGCTCCCAGAGCTTTCATCTTCTCAAAATCAGCCTCATCGTTAACGCCCCACACATGGACCAGAATCTGCCTCTCATGGCATTGTCTGATAAAATCTCCATACTCTGTCAAACCATCCTTCCCTGCCATGGCTTCGGCTTCCTCCAGATCCAGACACACCTGCCGCACAGACGGATGGAGGGCATAAACTCCGAACCTGGCTCCGTACTCCGCCATGTCCAGAAATCTTTCATCGTAGAGAAAACCTGTCCTGACTCCCGGGGCCAGCCGCTGCAGCCTTCTTATGGAATAATGGTTAAAAGATGAGTAGAGGATCCTGTCTTTCAGACCTTTCTCCTCTGCCAGCTTCAGCACCAGCTCTTCCAGGCCTTTATAAAAAATCCGGCCGTTCTTTAATTCAAGATTCACCGTCAGCTCGGTCTTTCTCACCAGATCATAGACCTCCGCCAGAGTGGGGATCTCCACTCTGCCGTATGAGGGAAAGTGTTTATTTACATTCAGAGTTTTAAGCTCCTCCAGAGTATAGTCTTTCACCCAGCCTGTACCGTCGCTGACCCGGTCCACCTGTTCGTCATGAATCACCACCGGCACCCCATCCTTCGACAGCTGCACATCCAGTTCGATGCCGTCGGCTCCCTGCCTGTAAGCCAGTTCAAATGCAGGAAGGGTGTTTTCGGGAGCATGGCCGCTGGCTCCCCGGTGCGCCCAGATCCTGGGTTTTCTCCCGGCCCGGATGGCCGCCGTCCGGCCGCTGAAAGTTTCTTTCTTCTTTTTAAAAGAGATCTCCCTGTCCTGGCCGGCTCCGAAACGGATCATATGGATAGTTTCTCCCTCCCGGTCAATGAGCACGCTGTCCCACAGCTCCTGGGTCCGGGTATCCGCCTCTCTCATATGGGCCACAGCGCCCGGAGGCATCCTGTCCGGAGGCAGACATTCCAGCTTGGAACAGCCGATGGAGACCACCGGGAAACTGCATTCCCTGAATATATAATCCCCATGGGTATGTCCATAGAAAAATCCGATGACCTGATACTCATTGCAGCTGTTGCACTCCTCCAGAAGTTTCAGCAGCCTGTCTCCGTTGAACATATAGAAGCTCCAGATATCCAGCCGGGCCAGGGGGCCGTCGTGGGAAAAAACCAGGAATCCGGTTCCCTCCGGTGCGCTGTACAGAGTTTTTTTCAGCCATGCGATCTGCCGGTCCGTATAGCCGTACCTCACAGGCGCCCTGTCGTCAAAGGACGAGAGAAAAATCATCCGGATGCCGTGTTCCGGCATATCTACATAGTAACTGAAACTCCTGTCCGTCTCCGGAATGTGAGCCCCGTCTTCTCTGTCATCCCCGTCTCCGCAGAGATGATAGAGCTCTCTCATCTCCTCCAGAGTAAAGGTATTGGGCCTGTTCCGGAAATAATTATTGTCATGATTTCCCAGGGCAATATACAGCGGGACTCCGCACGTCCTCAGATCATCCATGATCCTGCGGACATATTTGGATGTAGTCTCTTTGGACATCATGCCGTCTGTCAGGTCTCCCAGATGGACAATGGCATCATATCCTGCATGTTCCGCCACTTTTCTGATACTGTATACCGTGTCATCCCAGTTGCCGTTGACCGTATAGTGGGTGTCTGTCAGGATACAGAGCTTCAGGGCTCCAGGGCTTTCCCGGTCCTTTATTCTCCGGATAACTGCCTCTGCCTCATCCCTGAGACACGATTTTTCCTTATATGCCACAGGCTCTCCGATCAGCACCGCCAGTTCTCCGGCCTGCCCCCGGTCCTCCTCTGTCAGCACTTCTTTGTCTTCCCTCCTGACACAGAGCCGGAACCAGCAGTCTTCCTGAAAGATATAGTCTTCCTTCTGATAGCTGTCCGGAGTCAGATTCCCGGTGTACGTAGACCAGTTCTCCTCCGGCTGATAATCATAAGTATAGATATACTTCGGATCCCGTTCCATGGAAAATATAGCCGGAGCAAATACAAAGCCCTCCCTGCACAGGTGGATCCTGCTGCCCGGAACCGCTCTGTAAAATTCCTCCGTAGCCATGTGACAGGGGGAATCCGGCACCATGACTCCGTCTGCCAGAGCCGTGCAAAAGCCCGGCTTTAAATTTAAAGATTCTGTTTTCATGATCTCACTCTGCTCTTTCATATTTTCTGCTCCTTTTCCTGGCCAATACCGCCGTTCTGTCCATACTTCATGATCCGTTCTGCCGTCTGTTCCGGCGAAAGGTCCGACACATCGATTTTCTCCGTATCCAGACGATCATACATCGGAAGCCGTTCCAGACTCCTGGAGATAATATCCCCGGTTCGGATGCCTGCCGCCACATCTCTCTGCAGCCTCTCTCTGAGAGCTTTTTCACTGAGCACCAGAGAAATACTCCTCACCCGGCACCCGGACGTGTCCAGACCTGCCAGAATATCATCAATGATCTTCTGTTCATGCATGACCCAGCAGAAAAGTATATTTTCATATGCGGGACAGCGAAGAAAATTGTTCAGGAGAAAAATGATATTCTCCATTACCATTTTCCTGGTTTCCGGAGTCACCTGAAAGGGCTGCATGTCCCAGCACCAGTCTCCGTCCAGGAAAACACAGCGGTCTGATCTTTGTTTCAATATACGGCACACCGTGGTCTTGCCCGCTCCCATGGTGCCGCCGATCAGATACAGATTTTTCATTGGGTCTTTGTTCTCCTTTTGAAAGATCAAAACCTACAGACATCTGCAGGCCTCTCTCTTTTCAGATCTCATACTCACAGCCCGAAATAAATCACATCCCCGTCATCCGACTCTTCCTCTGTTTCCGTCTCCGATTCTGGCTCTGTTTCCGTCTCCGGCGGAGTTGTCTCAAGCAAACTCGGGTCAATATCATCATCATCGATTTCCTCTGCCACAAAATCGGGAATATCGCTGAATTTTTCTACAGTAATGGAAGCGTCTTTTCCGTCATACTCCATCCTGGCGGTCTGTCCCGCATCCAGCATGGCAGAGGCCAGAATGTTGCCCTTTTCATCAACGATAGTACACTCCACCTGCCCTTTCAGCAGATAGGCATTCATCACATCTTCCGTCTCTGTCTCCACCCAGCCGCAGGTACCCCGGATGCCCACAAACATGGTGGAGGTGCGGATATTCATGGTCTCATCCTCTGCCAGCGGTTCGGTGACATTAAAAAACAGACTGCCGGAAGAGACGTTGATCTCCAGAAGCTTGTCCTCCTTTACAATTTCCACTTCACTTTCCTGGTCCATTTTAGCCAGCTTGACATCGTCTAAATTGATCCACCCGTAGCTTGCCGCCCGGGTAATTACCCCATAGCCGCTGTACAGGCCGAGATTTTCCATGATCTCTACGGATTTTCCTTTTTCGTCATCTACCTGCACCGCCCCCTCGGTCCTGACCAGGTGCATGGAGGCCGCCGTCTTTTTCCCGCCGCCGCAGGCCGCCATACAAAATACAGCAGCCACAGCTATACAATATACGAAAATATGTTTTTTCTTCATTTCTGACCGCTCCTTTGTCCGATCTTTGTCATTTCAGGAATTATTTTATAACATTATATATGAGATTACAAGTGACTTTGATGGTTTTGGCACCGGTCTAACCTGAATTAAACCCGTCCCGAAGGTGCGTATCCTCCAAATAGGGAGTGTTCACTCGCTCTCGCTGATGTCTCCAACCTGCCTTCCGTCCCTTGTGAAACTTTCAGCAGGTATGACCATTATAAAGGATTTAGGGAAAGACAACCGTCTCAACATGATTATCGTTGTCCAAAGTTAAATCATATATTTTATCATTTCTTATCAGTCATTGTAAGAATACGATCTAAATGTTCCGCCCAATCTTTCATGGTCATTGCCTGTTCACGTTCCGCCTGACGCTCTGCGAAGTCTAAATATCCAGAATATTCGATTTCTGTTCCATAGTTTCCCAGTTATTCACTCATACACTCCATTTCTAAATTGTGCAACATCCGTTGCACTTTTATCATCCAATTGCTTCTCAATATCTTTCATGCTCCAGACTTGTTTTATATCATCTAAAATTTCTTTTTTGTTTTCAATTCTACTTCTATATTCTATTTTGTATGAAGTTTTGAAAGCAACACGATACTTTCCACATGCACCCCCCACCCAAACATATCGCAGCATCGCACCTTCTTCAGCTCATACCCCCGGTCGCACAGGTATCTCAGATCCCTTGCCAGGGTCCCGGGGTCGCAGCTGACGTACACCACCCTCTCCGGCGCCATCCGGATGATCGTATCCAGGCACTGGCGGTCACATCCCTTCCTGGGCGGGTCTACCACGATGACGTCCGCGGGAATTTGACTCTTCTCATACTCCCGGGGCAGCACCTCCTCTGCTTTTCCCACGAAAAACTCCACATTTTCCATGCCGTTCAGCTCTGCATTGCGCCGGGCATCGTCGATGGCCTGAGGGACGATCTCCACTCCGAATACTTTTTTGGCCTTCTGTGCCAGAAAAAGAGAGATGGTTCCGATGCCGCAGTACAGGTCCCACACAGTCTCGCCTCCCGTAAGCCCCGCATACTCCAGAGCCGTCCCGTACAGCTTCTCCGTCTGCACCGGATTTACCTGATAGAAAGACTGGGGAGAGATCTGATACCGGATGCTGCCGATGTAGTCCGTGATATAGCCGGGGCCGTAAAGGTGGATGGTCTCCCTGCCCATGATCACATTGGTCTTCTCCTGATTGATATTAAAGGAGATGCCGGTCATGCCCGGGATCTTCAGAAGCTCCGCCGTCAGTTTTCCGCTCTCCGGCACCTTTTTCCCGTTGATCACCAGACACACCATCAGTTCCCCGGTGCGGAATCCCTTGCGGATCAGCACATGGCGCACCAGGCCGCTATGACGTTCCTCGTCATAGGAACTGATCTGGTACCGGTTCATAAAATCCTTTATGACTCTTAATATCTCCCGGTTCTCCTCCACGCCCAGAAGACAGTCCTCCTGGGGAATGATGGTGTGAGTCCTCCCCGCATAAAATCCGGTAATGATCTTCCCGTCCCGATCCGTTCCGAAGGGAAACTGGGCCTTGTTCCGATACCTCCACGGGTTTTCCATCCCCATGATCGGCAGAAACACAGCCCGGTCCTCTGCCCCCGGCACAGTATGAAACTCACCTGCCTCCGGGCCGCCGGACTCACCTGCCTCTTCTGTCCCGTTCTTCTCACCCACCCTGACCAGATTCTCAAATTTTCCGATCCGCAGCAGGTTATGGTACACCCGGTTCTCCTTGAACCGCAGCTGCTCTTCATAGCTCATGGCCTGAAGCTGGCAGCCGCCGCACTGTCTGGCCACAGGACACCGGGGCTCCACCCGGGATGCAGACGGTTCCACCACCCTGATCAGCCTGGCAAAGCCGTAGGACTTCTTCATCTTCATGGCGCCGGCCTCCACCACGTCGCCGATGACCGTATCCTTGATAAACCAGATATAGCCATCCATTTTTCCGATGCCTGCCCCGTCCTCGCTCATGTCCTGAATCTTTACCACAAAACGGTCATTTTTCTTTATTTCCATATCTGTCCTCTTTGTTCCCTCTTTCTTAAGAATTAATTCCAAAATTTTACACATCTTTTATGGAATAAACAAACTCTATTCATAATTCCCTGGTATCATATAACCATAGCATTGATAAGATATGAAACGGCCAGAGACACGGCAGACAAACTGCCGGGCAGGCCGGAGATCTTATACTAATGGGGCTGGCGGCAACCAGCGCGCAACCGTTGCCGGCTCCGACAAAAAACTCAAGCGGCCCTCCTGCTTTTTACATACAGACAATTTGACTACGGCAAAGCGGAGTCCTTTTCAGGGCTCCGCTTTTGCTGTCTCTGTAGTCTCTCTATTCTTCTGTGGTCCGGCGGATATTGGTCTCCAGAAGCCTGTTGTAGCCCACCCATTCTGCTCCGTCTCCGGAAGCCCTCAAAGCCTCGATCATGGTCTCCATCTTGGCGTCTGTATTGTCCGCAAAATTCAGGGCCATGGCTTCCAGGAGGGCAGGCTTCTTGGGAGACCCGTACTCCAGCTCCCCGTGATGAGCCGCGATGCAGTGCTTCAGCTCAGACTCCAGCCTTGGCGGGAAACCTGGGATCTGCCGGATCCGTTCCGTCACCATCTCGATCCCTATGAGGATATGTCCCAGCAGCTGCCCGTCGTCCGTGTAATCATTTTCCGGAAATACGGACAGTTCCCGAAGCTTGCCCACATCGTGGAACATGGCTGCGGTCAGCAGCAGATCTCTGTTGAGCATCGGATAATAACCTGAAAAATAGTAGCACATCCTCACGACTGCCAGAGTATGCTCCAAAAGGCCCCCTACAAAGCCGTGATGAACGCTTTTTGCCGCGCTGTGGAACCGAAATGCCTTTGCAAATTCCTGATCATCTGTAAAAAAGCTTTCCGCCAGCCTGCTCAGATACGGATTTTTGATCTTCTTTACATACTGGAGCAGCTCCTCATACATCTTTCCGATATCCCTGGCAGACACCGGAAGATAATCCGCCGCCTCATATTCTCCTTCATCTGCTCTGCGGATCCTCTTCACATTCAGCTGATTGGAGCCCTGAAATACGGTTACATCTGCATCCACATGTACATAATCCATGGTCTCAAAACTGCTGACCCCCGGAGAGTGGAGATCCCATATCTTGGAGTCAATGGTTCCGGTCTTATCCTGAAGCACCAGATTGCCATACTCTTTTCCTGCCTTGGTCAGCGCGATCTGTTTGCTTTTGCACAGATAAACCTCGGATATGCGCATTCCCTCCCGCAGTGTGTCGATATATTTCATCTTCTTATCCTCCATTTTCCTTAGAGACCGCCTTCTCCCGGACTCTTACCTGGCCCCTACGATCACCTGATATTCCAGCTCCCTGTATTCGTCGATGCCTTTTCTCTGAACCACCACCGTCACTTCCGTATCCCGGCTCAGTCCCTCCACCTGATTCTGATAATCCTTGATGGTAAATACTTCCCGTCCCCCTATGCGCACGATGATATCGCCGTTCTGGATACCGGCTGCATAGGCCGGTCCCTCCAGCACACAATCTGTCACATAAATACCCGGAGGAATATCCTCCGACAGCATGGCGGCGCTGACCTCCTGGCCGTAGATCCCCAGATAGGGAACCGGCTGTCCGTTGGACATCTTCTCCAAAACGGACTTATAGTCAGATACTGCCACTGCCACGGTCATACCGTCTCTGTCTTCTTCATCATATTCATTTGTGGCCCAGCCTACGACTTCTCCCGCCATATTCACCAGAAAAGTTCCCGCCCGGGCATCGCTCTGAACATCTGCATACAGCAGCCTGGCTGCTCCGTCGGCCACTTGAACATTGCGGGCCACATAAGAGATACTGCCGTAGGCGCTGGAATGGACGATGCCTGCAGGTGCTCCCAGAGCCGCCACCAGATCTCCCTGCCTTATACTGTAGGAATTGCCCAGCTTCAGCACTCCCACCTGCAAAAGAACCTTCTCGTCGATCTGTTCCGCAGGTACGGTTACGATAGCCATACCCGATATGGCATCCACCTGTTTGATAGCGCCGTCGGCCTGGACACCGTTCTGAAATGTCACTTTAATGGAATCCGCCTGTTCCACTGCCTGTTCCATAGTCAGGATCAGCAGTTCCTGCTCCGTAGATGCGATGACCGCACCGGCATAAAGCCCGGCAGTCTCCACCGGATTATCAAACCAGTCCGTCTCCTGTCTGACCGAATGTACTTCCACGATACCCCGGTCCGCCTCCTGGACCACCTTCCGCAGAACCCCGTAAAGTTCATTTAAGTCCTCTGTTGTATATTCATATGTCTCCACTGCGGACCGGATCACTTCTTCCAGAGGTTCCGTCTCAGACTCTGTCTCTGTCTCTGTCTCCGATTCCGTCTCGGATTCTGTGTCTTCTTCTGCGGGAGACGTCTCCGGTTCGCTGTCAGATTCCTCCCGGCCCTCCGGGGGAGACGTCTCCTCCTGCCGGCTCTCTGTCTCCGTAGTCTGTCCCTCGGGAGGATCGTCTCTGGGAATGGTGACAGAAATACTTTCTTCTGCAGTAGTCTCTGCCAGATATCGTTCTGCCAGAGGCCCTGCGACGGCAAAACCGACTCCTGCCGCCGTCCCCGCCACGACTGCCAGGAAGACCCACAAAAGGATCCTGCCTGCAAGCTGTTTTCTGGTCATAGGCGGTCTTGCGATCTTTTCCCGTATAAATGTACGCTTCTCCCTTTCGGGACCGTTCAGATCCGGCATAGACTCCCTCCTCTCCGGGGCTTATCCTCACGACCGGACAGTCTCTCCGCCCTCCAGCATCCGGTCAACTGCCTGAGCAAATCCGTCTTCTTCGCAATCGGCCACCACTTCCATGGCCAGCTCCCTGATCCTGTCCTGGGCATTGGCCGGCGCATAGGAAACAGGGAAACACTCAAACAGCGTGAGATCGTTCATCCCGTCTCCGATCACCATAACCTGTTCCCTGGAAAGTCCTTTCATCCCGATCACTTTCTCCAGGATATATCCTTTCTGAGCGCCTCTGTCCGTAACCTCTACATTGTCGTCAAAGGATGAGAGATATGATATGCCCGGTATCTCCTTCAGGATCTCTCTGGCGCCGCGGATCTCCTCCGTCTTCATGGCAAATGCCTCTACCTTTATGATCTCCATATCCTGTTTTAAAAAAACATCAAAATCTTCTATCTTCTGAAGCTGATTGCAGGGCATATACTTATATCTGCCGCCCTGGTCAAAGTCTTCCCTGGATCTGCCGAACCTTTTGCAGCTTCTCTCGATAAATCTCCCTCTGACAAAAGAGGGCTCCTGTCCTGTATAGAATCCGTCGGTGGCAAAGATCATATAGGGAATTCCTCTGTCCCCAAAAATCTCCGTCACGGCTTTCACCACAGACTTGTCCATATAGCAGCTCATCAGGACCTTTCCCTCTCTGTCCACATACTGAGAGCCGTTGCCCAGGATCGCCTCGCAGTTCAGATCATACTCTTCAAGGAGGGAATACACGCCGTGGTAATCTCTCCCCGACGCGATGACAAATTCGATCCCGTTCTGTTCCAGCCTGCGGATCGCTGCCAGATTCCCTTCTGAGATCTCTGCCCGTTTATTTAAAAGTGTTCCATCCATGTCGCTGACGACCATTCTGACTGACATCATATCCTCCCAAGAAATACACGATTCTGAAAGAATTTTATCACGACAGAATGAGAATGGCAATGATTTTACAGGGTTTTCCACAGTTTTTATTAATTTTCGCTGAGGGGGCTCCATATATGAACAAAAGGAGCTGTACATAAAACCCGCCGCGGAAGCACATTTTCATGCTGCCGCGGCGGGTTTTTGTTCCTTATGCCTCTGATTCTTTGGTGCCTAAAATCTTATTTTGCTCCTTCCAGTGCTGCAGCCACGGCTTCTTTGATGCCGTTGCTGGTGTTGGTGGCTCCTGCCACGCCGTCCACCTCGGCGCTCTGACTGGTGATAATGGCTTCTGTGACGCCTTTTTCTGCCGCCTCGTAGATCCCCGCTGTCTCTCCATGCTCTTTCAGGGTTACGGATACGATGCTGCCGCCTTCTACAGTCACTTCTACGGTAATATCTCCGTTATTTCCTTTGCCGGTTCCCTCGTATACGCCGTCTTTGTAGTTGCCCTTTACGCCAGGAACTGCCTGCTGGCTGTCTGCTTCTGCCGTGATCTCGGCTTCCGTATGACCTCCGTTAGAGACTACATAGTCCTCTGCCATGGAGCCTGCGATACGTCCGAATACTACGATGTCCGTAACCGCATTGCCGCCCAGGCGGTTTCCTCCGTGAACGCCGCCGGTAACCTCGCCTGCTGCAAATAATCCGGGGATAGCGCTTCCGTCTTCCTTAAGTACCTGAGTCTCCGTATTGATCTTCACTCCGCCCATGGTGTGATGGATCGCCGGTGCACAGAGGGCTGCATAGTACTTGGGCTGATCGAGAGGAAATTCCATACTGTCTCTTTCGAATTCCTCATCTTTTCCTGCCGCCTGGTATCCTGCATAGGTTTTCAGAGTCTCTGCCAGTGCCGCGCCGTCTACGCCGATGGCTTCTCCCAGTTCCTCCGGTGTGTCTGCCTCAGTGACGATACCGGCTTTGATGTAAGACTCGATGGCTGCCAGGCTCTCTCTCACCGCCTGGTCAAATACCAGGTAGCACTGTCCGTCTGTCTGCTCCAGAATCGCTGCGGACACCACGTCTCTGGTCTCCAGCTCGTCTACAAAACGTTTGCCTTCTTTATTTACCAGGATGGCGCCGTTTCCGCGGACGCCTTCCGTGTACATGGTCTGCGTATCGGGATTTACTGTCGGGTGAGTCTGGATCTGCTCCATATCTACAAAAGCAGCTCCCAGTTCCTCTGCCATGGCGATGCCGTCGCCCGTTGCCCCGCCGTGGTTGGTGGTACAGAAACCGGCCAGATCCGGCTGATACCTGACAACCATCTCGGAATTGGCTCCAAAACCGCCGGTAGCCAGAACTACTGCAGTGCAGTCGATGGTAAATGTCTCGCCGTCTTTGTCCACAGCCGTGACGCCGCACACCTTGCCGCTGTCGTCTACCAGGATCTTCTCTGCCGTGGTCTCCAGAAGAACCGGGATCTCCAGTTCTGCTACCTTGTCATTGAGAGCCTTTACCAGCATGGGACCTACTGCCGAGGTATCTGTGGGTCTGTGAATACGTTTTACGCTTGCACCGCCGAACATGCCTACCACGCTTAAGTCTCCGCCGATCTCATTGACCCAGTCTACTGCCGCCGCCGAATTCTCTGCCATAACGGTTACCAGTTCTTTATCATTTAACTCCTTGCCGCCTTTCATGGTGTCTTCCACAAACAGCTCAATGGAATCGTCGATATTGTCTGCTTTCTGATAAGAAGTCTCTGCCGCGTTCAGTCCTCCCGTAGAGCGGGTGGTGTTGCCGCCGGTGATGGGCATCTTCTCCAGGATCACCACATCCGTGGCTCCGTCCTGTACTGCCTGGATAGCTGCCGTCATGCCGGCTCCGCCTGCTCCGATGACCACGATATCTGCCTGCTGATTCTCTCCCGCAGCCGCCTCGGTCTCTGCCTCGGTTGTCTCCTGAGCAGTGGTCTCTGCCGCTGTGGTCGCAGCTGTAGTCTCTGCAGCTGTGGTAGTATCGGCGCTCTGGCTGCCGCATGCTGCCAGAGATAATACCATGGCTGCCGCCAGGGCCGCTGACATCAGTTTCTTTCCTGATCTTCTCATAATACTTCCTCCTCATAATATGGTGGCAGTCGCCGCTGTGGAGCGTCTGCCGGGTCCCCGGAACACATTCCGTAACCGCGAAGACATTTTACCACTTTGTTAAATTGATGTCAAATTCAATTTGAAGAATTAAGAAAAAAAGTCACTGTTCCTCTGAAACTTGTGGTATACTGTAAGGAAGTATTCTTTTTGAACGAGGTATGAAACATCTATGAACACAAAGGCATTAAAGACTTTAGAATATGACAAGATCATCTCCCAGCTGGCAGAATATGCCTCCTCCCCTCTGGGGCGGAAGCTGTGCGAAGATCTGCTCCCCTCCGCAGACATCCAGGAGATCCGCCTCAATCAGACGCAGACCACAGATGCTCTGACCCGGGTCCGCCAGAAAGGCAGCATCTCCTTTACCGGTCTGAAGGATGTGGGAGACTCCCTGAAGCGGCTGGAGGTCGGCAGTTCTCTGAGCATCATCGAGCTTTTATCCGTCAGCTCCATCCTTACCATCGCCGCCAGGGCCAAGGCCTACGGGCGCCACGAAGACTCGGAGCTGCCGGAGGATTCTCTGGAATCCATGTTCTCCATGCTGGAGCCTCTGACTCCCCTGAATACGGAGATCCGGCGGTGTATCCTGTCCGAGGATGAGATCAGCGACGACGCCAGCCCCGGACTGCGCCATGTACGGCGCTCCATGAAGGTGTTAAACGACAAGGTCCACACCCAGTTAAACTCCCTTCTCAATTCCAACCGCTCCTATCTTCAGGAGGCGGTGATCACCATGAGGGATGGCCGCTACTGCCTGCCCGTAAGATCCGAGTATAAGAACCAGGTAAACGGTATGGTCCACGACCAGTCTGCCACCGGTTCCACTCTGTTTATCGAGCCCATGGCAGTGATCCAGCTGAATAATCAGCTGCGGGAACTTGAGATCCAGGAGAAGAAAGAGATTGAAGCCGTCCTGGCTGATCTGAGCAATCAGGCCGCTCCTTTCCTGGAGGAGATCCGTCTGGACCAGGAGGTTCTGGCCAGACTGGACTTTATCTTTGCCAGAGCGGCTTTGTCCCGGCATTACCGCTGCAGTGAACCTGTGTTCAACTCCAAAGGCTATCTGAACATCAAGGACGGCCGCCATCCTCTCCTGGACCCGGCCAAAGTGGTTCCCATCAACATCCACCTTGGCAGAGATTTTGATCTTCTCATCGTCACGGGCCCCAACACCGGCGGCAAAACCGTCTCTTTAAAGACCGTGGGACTGTTCACCCTCATGGGCCAGGCAGGGCTGCATATCCCTGCATTTGACGGCTCCGAACTGGCGGTGTTTGAGGAAGTATTTGCAGATATCGGAGACGAACAGAGCATCGAGCAGAGCCTGAGTACTTTCTCCGCCCATATGACCAACATCGTATCTATCCTGGATCAGGCCGACAGCCGTTCTCTCTGCCTTTTTGACGAGCTGGGTGCCGGCACGGATCCTACGGAAGGCGCTGCCCTTGCCATCGCAGTGCTGAATTTCCTTCACAATATGAAGTGCCGCACCATGGCCACCACTCATTACAGCGAATTAAAGGTCTACGCCCTGACGACTCCGGGTGTGGAAAATGCCTGTTGTGAATTCAGCGTCGAGAGTCTGAAGCCCACCTACCGTCTGCTCATCGGCATCCCCGGTAAGAGCAATGCATTCGCCATTTCCCGGAAACTGGGACTTCCCGACTTTATCATCCAGGATGCCAGAAACCATCTGGAGGCCAACGACGAGACCTTCGAGGATCTGATCGCCCATCTGGAGGAGAGCCGGGTAACCATCGAGAAAGAGCGGGAGGAGATCCGCCTTTACAAAGAAGAAGCCGCCAGGCTCCGGGCCCGCCTCTCCCAGAAGGAGGAGCGGCTGGATGAGCGGAAAGACAAGCTTCTCCGCCAGGCTAACGAGGAAGCTCAGAAGATCCTGCGGGAAGCCAAAGAGACGGCGGACCAGACCATCAGGAATATTAATCGTCTGGCCTCTTCTTCCGGCGCTGCCAGAGAGCTGGAGGCCGAGCGCACCAGACTTCGGGAGAAGATGAACCAGGTAGACGGGAAACTTGCTCCCAAGGCCAAAGGCCCGAAGAAGACGATTTCTCCCAAAACTATCCAGCCAGGCGATACGGTTAAGGTCCTGTCCCTGAATATGGAAGGCACTGTCAGCACTCTGCCCAACTCCAAAGGAGACCTGTATGTACAGATCGGTATCCTCCGCTCTCAGGTCAATATCAAAGACCTGGAGATGGCCGGCCCGGCTCCGGCCGAACCGTCTTCTTCTCCCAGACAGAAGACCGGCAGCGGCAAGATCAAGATGTCCAAATCCTTCTCCGTATCCCCGGAGATCAACCTGATCGGCATGACCACAGATGAGGCTGTGCCCATATTGGACAAATATCTGGATGATGCCTATCTGGCCCATTTGCCTCAGGTGCGGGTGGTCCACGGCAGAGGTACGGGAGCCCTGAGAGCCGCTGTGCACAAAAAGCTGAAAAAGCTGAAATATGTGAAAGAGTTTCGTCTCGGCGAATTCGGCGAGGGGGACTCGGGAGTTACTATTGTTATTTTTAAGTAGCAGGAGGTATTCAGATGGCAGAAAAACAACGGGTACTGATCGTTGATGACGATGCCAATATTGCGGAACTGATTTCCCTATATTTAACGAAAGAATGTTACGAGACCATGATTGTTCTGGATGGAGAAGAGGCTCTGCGGGTATTCCCGGAATTTAAACCCAACATCATCCTTCTGGACCTGATGCTTCCCGGCATCGACGGATATCAGGTATGCCGGGAACTGCGGACCACCTCTCAGATCCCCATCATCATGCTCTCCGCCAAGGGAGAGATCTTCGACAAAGTGCTGGGGCTGGAACTGGGAGCCGACGACTATATGATCAAGCCCTTTGACTCCAAGGAACTGGTGGCCCGTGTCAAGGCGGTGCTGCGCAGATATCATGCCGCGCCTGCCTCCCCCGGAACTGCCGGCAGCGACCAGCAGGGAGATTTCGTGGAGTATCCGGGCCTCATCGTAAACCTGACCAATTATTCCGTAACCTACAACGGCCGCTCCGTGGACATGCCTCCCAAGGAACTGGAACTTTTATATTTTCTGGCCTCCTCCCCCAACCAGGTCTTTACCAGAGAACAGCTTCTGGACCACATCTGGGGATATGAGTACATCGGAGATACCAGGACCGTGGACGTACACATCAAGCGCCTGCGGGAGAAGATCAAGGACAATGATCGCTGGGCCCTGACTACGGTGTGGGGCATCGGCTACAAATTCGAAGTCAAGCGCTGAGGACAGGCCATGAAGCATTCTCTGTACTACAAGTTTATCCTGGGCTATCTGGTCTTCGGCCTGGTGGCCTTTCTGGCCGTAGCTACGGTGGCTTCGGAGCTGACTTATAATCAGCTGATGAAAGAAGAATCCGCCGCTCTCTATGACGAGGCCAGCCTTCTGGCCGCCAGATACAGCCAGGTATACAAAGGCCGCAGCCTGACCATCGATTCGGTGTCTCCTCAGCTGGAAGCCGTATCCACCTATCTGAGAGCGGAGATCTGGATCGTCAACAGGAGAGGCACCATTGTGGTGGACAGCCGCAATTCCTCCAGGACCGGCATGATTATAGAGGGCTTTGACCCTGTGCTCAACGGCAATCAGCCCTACACGATCGGAACCTACAACGACTGTTTCACAGAGGATGTGATGACCGTCTCCGCGCCTATTACAGGAAATTACACCACCTACGGCTATGTGCTCATCCATCTGCCCCTGAGACAGATCCACGGTTCCAAGGACAGGTTCCTGAATATTCTGTACATCGTGTCGGGTATTATCTTCGGCCTGTCCCTGATCATACTCCTGGTATTTACCAAAACCGTGTACGGCCCTCTGAAAAAGATCACTGAGGCGGCCAACCAGTACGCGGACGGCAATCTGAAATACAAGACCACCATACATACTCAGGATGAGATGGGGTATCTGGCTGCCACTTTAAATTATATGTCCGATGAGCTGGACAAGATGGAGGAATATCAGCGGACCTTTATCGCCAATATTTCTCATGATTTCCGCTCTCCCCTCACCTCCATCAAGGGCTATCTGGAGGCCATACTGGACGGCACCATCCCGCCGGAGATGTATGAGAAATACCTAACCCGGGTCATCTCCGAGACGGACCGGCTGAACAAGCTGACTCAGGGACTTCTGACTCTTAACTCTCTGGACAGCAAGGGCTACCTGTCCCGCACCAATTTTGACATCAACCGGGTGATCAAGGACACAGCCGCCTCCTTTGAGGGTACCTGCGATGCCAAGAACATCGTAGTGGACTTAACCTTCTCTGAGACCATCACCATGGTCTACGCAGATCTTGGAAAGATCCAGCAGGTGCTCTACAACCTCATTGACAATGCCATCAAATTCAGTCACCCGGATTCGGTGATCTATATCCAGACCTCTCTCAGATACGAGAAGGTTTTTATCTCCGTGAAGGATACCGGCATCGGAATCCCCAAGGGGAGTTTAAAGAAGATCTGGGAACGGTTCTACAAGACGGATCAGTCCCGCGGAAAGGACAAGCGGGGAACCGGGCTGGGACTGGCCATTGTAAAAGAGATCATACAGAATCACGGGGAAACCATCGACGTGATCAGCACCGAGGGAGTGGGAACGGAGTTTATCTTTACTCTGCCTCGGGCAACGGTCACATGACGGCTGTCACCGGAAGAACTGCAGAATTTCAGCCCCTGGAATCCAGGGGCTTCTGTTTATCTCTTATAAAATAAATGACAGGATCAGATTAAATACGGTGGCAGACAGGACGCTGATGGGGACCGCTATAAAGAGAAGACGGGGGAACATGGTATTTCTCTCTTCCTCCGTACTGCAGGAACCAAGAACCAGACTTCCTCCTGACGAGAACGGAGAGATGGCCGAACTCTGAGCTCCGATAACGATACAGGTATACAGAACAAGAGGGCTTAGTCCTGTTGCTGCTGCCAGATTGGGAACCAGAGGATACAGTGCAGGGCATACAACGCCCAGGGTGCTGGAGAAGAAACTCATAATCGCACCTATGATACTGAATGCGATGGGTACGATCCATACCGGCAGGCTGCTTCCGGCCCACGCGGACAGCATCTCGATAGTTCCTGCTTTTATGGCCACGTTGATCAGCATTCCCACGCCGCAGATCATGATGATGGTATTCCACGGCACTTTTCCGATCACGTCTTTCTGAGGCGCTAGGTCACAGAACAGGGCGATGACGGAAAATACAATTGCCACCAGCCCCACATCGATCTTACTGTTGATGAAAGTAATCAGTTTTGCATCGGGCAGAATAATATGTAAGATCGGGAAGATCAGCACTGCCGCGATCATGGCCAGCATGAGATACAGATTCAGCTTCTGTTTTCCTGTAAGGGGTTCCGGCTTTTCAAATGCCATGTCTTTACCGATGTTTCTGTTGTTCCTGGGAATATACCGAAAGGCGGCGATCAGCAGCAGAGAAAATATAACGCTGGCCACAAAGATCACTGCCGAGTAGGAAAAGGATACTTCTGCCATCCCTCCTTCATCCATCAGCCCCCGAAAGATGATTCCGCTGCCGCTGGTCATAAAATTGGCTCCTGACAGGGCTCCGCAGTTGATAGCTACGGCTCCTGTAAGCTGATCCATTTTTGCTTCCCGACAGATCAGGATCGTAATAGGCGCCATAAATGCCATGACCGTAAAAAATCCGGCTCCCAGAGCCGCGATGCCTGCGCTGGCCAGATACAGAGCAAAAGGCAGAAGTCCGGGAAATCTCCGGCATGCATACAGCAGATAGCGGGCGGTCTTTTCCAGAGTCCCGTTGACCAGCGCAAAGTTATAGAACAGGGACACGGAAAAGATGACGAACATGGTGCTTACAGGCCAGCCTGCGATCACCTCTTTTGTCTTCATCCCTAGAGCAAAGCAGCCGATCAGATAGGCAAATACCATGGCGAAAAATCCGGTGTTGAATTTGGTTTTGTAGCCGATAGCCACGGATATGGCTATAGATCCAATAATCAGTATACTCAGCATAAATACTCCTCCTGTCTAGTTGATCCCAAGCAGTCCGGCCTGGATCGTATGTGTCATATAATAAAGCTGGCTCTCCGTGATCCCATGATCGGCCAGATACTGCATATACTCTTCCAGAGCGATCTCCCAATTAGGATTTTCCACCTGTCCTCCGTCGGTACACACCATCACATGCTCATAACCGCAGGCCCTGACAGCCTCCAGATTCATTTCCAGGTTACTCTTATATTTTCCGCCGCCCAGAGGCTGTGCATAACAGTGCTCCAGAATCACGTCATAGTCCTTGACAATCCTTACCTGATCTTCCAGACTCATACCTACCAGCCACCATTCCGGATGAGTTACCACAATCTTTTTTACCCCTGCGTCCCGGGCCGCTTCTACTACCCGGAAGCATTCTTCCGGCGATACATGGGCTGTTCCCAGAACTGCATCATGATCTTTGATCAGCTGAAACACACTGTTCAGCTCCGGCACCACCTTTCCGTCTTTTACAACTTCCACACAGTTTGTCGTGTCTGCTTTGTTTTTTACCAGATGGTTCCTGGCTGACTGAGTAGGAAGCCAGATCACTTTAGCCCCCAGCTTCAGTCCGCTCTCCACTGCTGCCGGGTTGATACCTCCCACCTGACGGTTCATGGTGACTCCTCCGAACATGGTAAAGTCATTATCTCCGCCATGGACCCTCTCATTATACCGGTTGCACAGATATGCTCTGTCTACCGTAGTTCCCTGATGAGTCTTGATGACAATGGCTCTGGCGCCAACTCTGACAGCCGCCTCTGTCAGTTCAAAATCATCATAGGCACGATGACGGATATCCGGGTTAGAATGTACATGCATATCAATAACCCCTTTTAATGAAACTGTTCCCATAAAAACTGCCTCCTTCTCTCTATCGTTCTTGCTTATTGGATATCTTTATCATATAATGGAGTTACTATTGGCGAAATAGAAAATACTATATAGAGTATATCGGTAAAACCGATATTAGAAAGGACACAGGATGCATCTGAAAGAGCTTACCTATATTGTAACTCTGGCTGACGAAAAAAGTATCACCCGGGCCGCGGACAGACTTTTCATGGCTCAGTCCAGTCTCAGCGAATTTCTCAGACAGTATGAATCCGAGCTGGGGATCGAGCTTTTTGTCCGGACCTCGCGGGGCGTCCGGCTTACCAGCGCCGGCGAAGTCTTTGTGGACAATGCCCGGTCTATCCTGACCCATTACCGTCTGGTACAGAATGAGCTGTCAGACATGGCCCAACTGAAAGGCGGGCGGGTGATCCTGGGAATCAGTTCTTTTCGGGGTGAATATATGCTGCCGAAGATCCTTAAGAAATTTTATGAGAAATATCCCGGAGTCCGGGTAGATATTACAGAAGCTCACAGTATGGCCCTGGAAGACCATCTGGTCCGCGGATCCGTGGATCTTGCCATTGTGGCTCTCCCCTTAACCCGTCTGGACCATGAAGTGGAATTTTTAAAGCGGGACGAAATCTTTCTTGTCGCCAACAAACACCATCCGGTCATGAAACACGCCCGGAAGCAAAAAGACTCCCCTTATTACTGGGTAGATCTGAAAGATACCTCAGAATATGAATACATTTTAAGCGATTATGACACTATCCTTGGCAGCATCAGCCGCCGGGAATTTAAAAAAGCCGGCATCCGCGTGATCTCCCACAACTCCAATATCACGGCTGCCATGGGAGTCGCCATGGCCCGGGAAGGACTGGGGCTGGCATTTACCTATCACTCCTGTGCCATCGACTATGAGGATGCCGTGTACCTCTCGATCGGGGAGAACGGTGTTTTTCTGGATCTGGCACTGGCTCACCCCTATTCCACCTACCAGTCCCGGGCGGCCCGGGCTCTGGCTCAGGTGGTGCGGGAGACGGTCTGAAGCCGCCGGTCAAATTATCTTTTCTGATTCCGATACCGCTCCAGCAGCCGGTTGATCCTTCCCGCCGGATTCAGCAGATCGCTGAGGGAAGCATCGTGATTTAAGTTATCGATGATCAGGGCGATGTATTTGCTCATATCCACACTGGCATAGTAGGGTCTGGACAGAAGCTCAGGACTCTGATACACCAGATTGGTAGTCAGGATTCTGTCAATGATCCTCTTCTCGTAATAGTCGTCAAATTTCTCCAGACCGTTGGTAAAGAGGCCGAAGGTTGAGAAGATAAACACCTTTCTTGCCTTCCGGCGCTTAAGCTCCGCAGCCACATCCTGCATACTCTCACCGGAGGAAATCATGTCGTCGACGATGATCACATCTTTCCCTTCCACACTGCTTCCCAGGAATTCATGGGCCACGATAGGGTTCCTGCCGTCTACGATCCGGGTATAGTCCCGGCGCTTATAGAACATGCCCATGTCCAGCCCCAGCACATTGGCAAAGTACACGGCGCGGCTCATGCCGCCTTCATCCGGGCTGATGACCATCATGTGGTCGCTGTCAATCTGAAGGTCCGTCTCCACCTTCAGCAGATGTTTGATAAACTGGTAGGTCGGCTGCACGGTCTCAAACCCCTTTTCCGGAATAGCGTTCTGGACCCTGGGATCATGGGCATCAAAGGTGATGATGTTCTCCACGCCCATGTTGGCCAGCTCCTGAAGAGCCAGAGCGCAGTCCAGAGACTCTCTGCTGGACCGTTTGTGCTGTCTTCCCTCGTAAAGGAAGGGCATGATCACATTGATCCTGCGGGCCTTGCCGGCTGCTGCCGCGATGATCCTTTTCAGATCCTGAAAATGATCATCAGGTGACATGTGGTTGGTCATACCGCATAAGGAATAGGTCAGGCTGTAGTTGCACACATCTACCATAATATACAGATCGTCGCCGCGGACCGATTCCTCCAGAGCTCCTTTTGCCTCTCCGGAACCGAATCTGGGCGTCTTGGCACCAATGATATAGGAATCTCTCTGATATCCTGCAAAGGCAATGGTCGATTTATGTTCGCTTTCTCTCTCTCTTCTCCAGGTTACTAAGTAGTCGTTGACTTTCTTCCCCAGCTCCGTACAGCTTTTCAGGGGAACAAGTCCAAGGGGGCCAACTGGTATCGTCTCAATGGTCTTCTCTTCGTATATCATTTCTTTCCTCCATCCGTGCGGTTTGATTTGACAAATTCTTTATATCATTATGTATGTAATTAGTCAAGCGGCTCATCGCTTTTTTGTCCTGATATCTCCGCCGTACAGCGGGATAATGGAATACTGGCTGATGATCCTGGATGAGATCCGGTCCGAATAGGCGTCTCTCAGCATATCCATGGACAGATTGGTGGAGATGATGGTGCCTTTCTTTCTGATCAGCCGCTCATTGATACAGTAGAACAGCTGGGATGAAACAAAGGTGTTGTTCAGCTCCGTCCCCAGATCGTCGATGATCAGCAGGTCGCAGTCCAGGATGTTCTGGTACATGTCCCGCATCTCCTCCTCTGTTTCATAGTGAAACTTGTTTTTGGAGAAGATATCAAACAGATCGTTGGCTGACAGATAGATCACCGACTGATAGCGGTCGATCAGATCCTTGGCAATACAGTTGGTGAGAAACGTCTTTCCCACTCCTGTGCTTCCCGTAAAGATCAGATTCCCTCCCTGCTCCGGAAACCCTTCCACAAACTCCCGGCACCAGCCGTAAACCTGGTCCATATAGTCTGCCACAGTCATACCGATCTGGTCCACCGTCTCTTTGTCGTCATAATACTCAAAGGTAAAGGTGGAAAAATTCTCTCTTTTCAGGACTTCCTGGATATTGGACTGAGAGTATAACAGACTGATCTCCTCTTTTTTAAAACAGCGGCATTTCTTTCCGTTCACATATCCCGTGTCCTGACACACGGGACAGTGATAGTGCATCTCCAGATAATCAGGCTTATAGCCGCCGGCCTCCAGAAGCGCTGCCTTCTGCTCCCTTAAGTCTTCCAGCCGCTGTTTCAGCGCCGCCCTGGCTTTCGTATCCCCGTCCAGAAGACGCCGGGCGCAGGCCGCCGCCTGAGTGCTGACCTCCTCGTCGATCTGCCGTATCTGCGGAAGACGTTCATAGACTTCTTTCACCCGTCTGTCCTGTTCATATTTGTTCTGAAACTGCCGTTCATTATACAGCCGCATAATGGTGTTGTACTGGGAATTGCTCAGTGCCATGACTCCTCCTTACTCCCGGGTCGAAAGCGGCCGGGACGGCCCGCTCTGACCCTGTCCCTCTTTTTGTTCTCCCAGCCGCTCCTTCAGCCGTTCCAGCACCATGGCATCATAGTTGGTGCTGCGCTGCTCAAAATTGTGAAACTGATTTTTTGCCGGTCTGGGTGTTACAGGATTCCGGTCGCTCCTTCTGCTTTCTCTGTCCGTGCTTTCTTTTTCTCTCTTCTCATCCATCTTCCTCACATCCGACAGGATCCTGACCCCGCCCTTTTTCCACTCTGTCAGAATCTTGTCCGCATAGGAAAAACTGGGTTTATGGATGGCTCTCAGGGTCCTGCTGCAGGCCTCCACGACGATGTCTTTCGTAAAGCCGTACTCCCGAAACCATTTCCGGATCAGCTGCAGTTCCGGCTCCCCCGGCCGCCTGTCGCCGATGCCGAAAGCCCGCATGACGGCAAATCCTTCTTTCGTGAATGTGGCCGTGTAATCTTTGGCCATATCTACGCTGCGGATCCCTTTTGCGTGCCAGTCCAGAGCCACGGACTCCAGGTAGCGGATGCTGTAGTGGCCTCCCTGGACACAGTACTCTGTCAGATACTCCAGAAGCTCCGCCTCCATGCCCAGACCGTCATAGAGGTAGGCAAAGACCTCGCACTCCCGGGACGTAAACACTTTATTCATGTACTTCTGGGCAACATACAGCAGCTGGGTAAAATCTTCCTGTCCCGCCAGGCGGCTTACCTGATCCGGCGTGTAGAGTTTTCTGCCTCCCGCTGCCGGCTGTGCACCCGCCTCCGGTCTGACGGCAGCCCCCCGGGTCTCTTCCCGGGACATGACCACAGTCGGACCGGCTGTGCACCCGGCTGCTGCCGGAATCCTGCCGCCCTCTCCTGTGCCGCTCCCTGCCTCCGTCTCCCGGAATCCTCCCGCTCTGCTTCCTGCCGCCGTCTCCCGAAAGCCTTCCCCGTCGTTTCCTGCCGTCCTGCCTGAATCTCCTGCCCCGGATCCGGCCGGCTCAGTCTTGTCCCTGCCGCCGGGTGCCGCCTCCGCCAGAACCCCCTGTCTCACCCAATAATTCAGGGCTCTCTTCACATCCGCCTCGGTGTGGTTCAGGTCATCGGCGATCCGCCCCGGATCCGGGGACTCTCCCTGATGCCGAAGCACATACAGATACACTTTTACATACTCCCCATTGGCCCCGGCCATATATTGGTCGATAAATTCGTTGGCAACCATGGTCGCCTTCACTTCCAGACAACTTTTCATATCCGCGATTCACCCTGTCCTTTTCTCTTTTTCCATCATATCACATGTCTTTCCAAAAGAAAATAGCCGGAATTTATCCACCTTCAGATTGTGGATAATGTGGATAATGTGGATTCCATGTTTACATAATCATGGAAATCTTGTCGCATTTTGTAAGAATACCCATAAATTCGGGATTTATAAAGTGTCTGATGACTTCTTATGTAAATCAAAAAATCCACAGAAGTTTTCACCGAAAAATGTTGAAAACTCTGTGGATAATGTGGATAACTTACTGACCAAGGAGATTTTCTCCCACTTTTACGATGTCTCCGGCACCCATAGTTATCAACAGATCACCCTGAACACATTTTTCTAAAATAAATGTTTCGATCTCGTCAAATGTGGAAAAACAACGGGCTTTTGTCCCCAGTGCCTCGATGCGCACGGCGATGTCCGCAGAACTGATGCCCAGAGTGTCCGTCTCCCTGGCCCCGTAGATCTCTGCCAGGATCACCTCGTCTGCCGCCGCCAGACTCCGGGCAAAATCATCCAGAAACGCTTTGGTCCTGGTATAGGTGTGAGGCTGGAATACACACCATAGTTTTTTGTGGGGATAGTTCTTTGCCGTGGCCAGAGTCGCCGAGATCTCCCTGGGATGGTGGGCATAATCGTCGATGATCGTCACTCCCTTAAGCTCTCCCTTCTTCTCAAACCTCCGGTTGGTTCCCGTAAAGTCCGCCAGCCCCTTCTTGATGTATTTCATATCTACCCCAAGCTCCCGGCACAGGGCGATGGCGGCCAGGGCATTGTACACGTTATGTTCTCCCGGCACTCCCAGGGTGATGACCTCAGCCTTCTCCCCGTGGATCATCAGATCAAAGGTATCTCTGGCATATCTGTCATAAGTAATATGGCCTGCCGTGTAATCGCTGTCCGCGCTCTTTCCCACAGTCACCACACGGCATTTAAGGCCTTCCGTGATCTCCTGGTAGTTGTCGATATCACTGTTGATCACCAGAACTCCCGTATCCGGTATCCTCTGGGCAAAGAGGCGGAAGGACCGCCGGATATCCTGGAGATCTTTAAAGAAATCCAGATGGTCTTCCTCGATATTGAGGATCACCTCCATGTTGGGGTAAAAGGACAGAAAGCTGTTGGTATACTCGCAGGCCTCTGTCACAAACAGTTCCGGGCCGCCTACCCGGATATTTCCTCCGATGGAGTTTAAGATACCCCCTACGGATATGGTCGGATCCCTCTGTGCGGCCAGAAGGATCTCCGTGACCATGGAAGTGGTAGTGGTCTTTCCGTGAGTTCCCGCGATACCCACCGCATATTTATAATTTTTCATCATCTGCCCCAGGAGCTCTGCCCGGCTCAGGACAGGAAGACCCTTCTCCACTGCCCTGGCATACTCCGGATTATCCGGATGTACTGCCGCCGTGTAGACTACCACGTCGATGCTGTCTCCGATATTGGAGGCCTGCTGCCGGTAAAATACCCTGGCTCCTTTCCCTTCCAGATGAACGGTGAGCTCCGATTTCTGGGGATCCGAACCGGATACCGTGAAGCCCTCCTCCATGAGGATCTCCGCCAGTCCGCTCATACTGATGCCGCCGATTCCTATAAAATGCACATGCTGTGGTCTGTTAAAGTCTATTTCATACATACTCATTCCGCCTTTATCCATTTTTTCTTATTATAATAAAAAAAAGCAGGAAAATCTACTGATTCTCCCGCCTTTTCCTATTTTCTCCCGTTTCATCCTTACTTCAGGGATCTATCTGGTGGTCACATGGTCTGTTTCCGCTTTTTCATCTCCTCCATGGTAGGGTAGGAGGCGATGGCTCCGTGTCCCGTAACGCTGATGCCGCAGAAATCGTTGGCAAATCCCAGATACTGCTCCATCTGTTCCCCTGTCATATCCGGGATGTTATCCGGGGTCACTCCCCCCTCCGCCAGACAGTACAGGAAGGAACCGATGAAGCCGTCCCCGGCTCCCGTGGTATCCACGGCTTCTACCTTCCTGGCCTTTGCCGCACCGCAGCCGGTCTTAGTATAACACTCCGCTCCTTCCGATCCCCTGGTGTAGATCACCAGCCGGGTGTTGCCTGTGAGCAGTCCGGGAAGGGCCTCTTTGATGTCACTGCAGCCTGTGATAAATTCCAGCTCCTCGTCGGATATCTTCAGCACATGAGCCATGGGGGCAAACTCTCTCACCGCCCTGCGCAGCTTCTCCTGGTCATCCCACAGCTGCAGCCGCAGATTGGGGTCAAAACTGATGAGAAGGCCGTTTTTGAGAGCGTACTCTACCGCTTTCCTGTGGGCCTCCTTCATGGGGAAGTCACCCAGGGAAACCGAGCAGAAATGGAGGGCGTAAGCCCCCTCAAACCATGACTCTTCCATATCCTCCGGTTTCATGAGCATGTCCGCCCCCGGTTTCCGGTAGAAGGAAAATTCCCGGTTTCCGTCGCTTTTTAATGCCACAAAGGCCAGGGAGGTGTTGGCCTCTTTCGTTCTCTTTACATAGTCGCAGCTGATGCCGCAGGCCCTGAACTCGTCTGCGATCTTGTCTCCGAAGGGGTCATCCCCCAGCTGAGTGATCATAGCCGCCTCTCCGCCCAGTTTTACAAAGGCGCCGCACACATTGGCGGGAGCTCCCCCTACTGCCGGCTGAAATCCGCATACATTTTTCAGTTCTTTTCCTGTCTCTTCCGGGATAAAGTCGATCAGCGCCTCCCCGATTGCCAGTAAACGTCTCATCCTCCTGATTCCTCCTTATAATTTGTCCTACTTGCTGCTGGGAATGAACCGTGCGATCCTCCCCGCAAATTCAGCTATATTCTGTGTCTGAAGGACCACTCTTCCCGGTCCTGTCAGCCTGGTTAGGAACAGCCCCTCTCCGCCGAAGAAAATATTGCCCAGACCTTTTACGGTCTCGATCTCATAGCTCACGGTCCTCTCAAAGGCCACCACATTACCCGTGTCTACCTTCAGAACCTCTCCTGGCCCCAGGTTCTTCTCCACCATATCTCCGTCGATCTCAAGAAAGGCCATGCCTTTGCCGCTCAGATCCTGAAGGATGAATCCTTCCCCTCCGAACAGTCCCGCAGAAAACTTCTTGGTAAATGTAATCTTCAGATCCACGGTCTCCTGGGCGCACAGAAATGCTCCCTTCTGACAGATCAGTCCGCCGTTGACCCCCACATTGACCGGAAGGACCCGGCCGGCCACCGTGGAGGCAAATGCGATAAGGGCTTTGGGACGCTGTGCCCGGTAAGTAGCCATGAACAGGGACTCTCCGGCCATGACGCGGCCCAAACCTCTCATGAAGCCGCCTTTGGTGTTGGTAGTCATCTCTATCCCCTCTGTCATCCAGGCCATGCCCCCGGACTGGGTGTACATCCCCTCCCCGGCAGCCTCAAACAGCACTTCCACCGCAGGCATGGTCTCTCCGATTATCCGATACTGCATATTCAAATATCCTCCTTATCTGCTGAGATATCCTTCCTCTCTCTCATCTTATAGCATCTGCCTGCCGGATTCAAGATTTTCCTTATATTTTAATAAAATTAACTGCCCTTTTTTCTCATTTTGTTTTATAATATAAAGTATGTGTTTCATTATGTTCAGAAAGGACCAAAGACATGAAATATATTAAAGCATTCGTCCGTGTCCTCTTCGCCATGGTATTCAGCCTCCTGGGAGCCGTGGGCTGGCTGCTCCAGACTCTGCTCCAGGTAGTCACCGTGGCTTTTATCCTCTGTCTCGCGGCAGGCCTGGTGGTTTTTATCAAGGTCAAGCCTCACCTGGACCGCAGCCGGGAGGTGGCCTATGATATTCTGGCCCAGATGGACAGAGATGATTTCAGCATGCTCTCGGACACGGAAGTCTATGACAGGAACGGACAGCGGATCGGCCTCATCAATGCAGGTCATTACGAATATGTGGATATCAGCCGCATCAGCCTGAATCTCCAGAACGCCTACATTGCTCAGGAGGACCGCCGGTTCAAAACTCACAACGGAGTGGACTGGATCGCCACCACCAGGGCAGGCCTGGCCCTTATCAAACATCGGGGCGCCATCACTCAGGGCGGAAGCACCATCACCCAGCAGGTGATCAAGAACACCTATCTGACCCAGGAGCAGACTTTTACGAGAAAGATGGTGGAGATCCTTCTGGCCCCGGAGATCGAGAAGACCTATTCCAAAGCAGACATTATGGAATTTTACTGCAACACCAACTTTTACGGTCATCAGTGCTACGGCGTCCAGGCGGCCAGCCGGTACTATTTCGGCAAGGATGCGGCAGACCTGGGCCTCCATGAGGCAGCCGTGCTGGTTGGGATCAGCAACAGCCCCTCCGCCTATGACCCCATCACCCATCCCGAGGCTTCTCTTAAGAAGCGCAACGAGGTACTGGAGAGCATGCTGGAAGTGGGGATGCTCACGGAACAGGAATATGCCAAAGCTGCCATTCAGCCTCTGAACATCCTCCAGGAGCTGCAGGAGGGCACCGACGACAGCTACCTTACCAGCTATGCCGTCCACTGCGCCTCTCTGGAGCTGATGAAGCAGGAGGAATTTGACTTCCGCTATACCTTTGTCGACAAGCAGGATTATGACGAGTACATGGAGCGTTACACCACCGTCTACAATAAAAAGATGGACTCTATCCGCAGCGGCGGTTATCAGATCTATACCTCTCTGGATCAGGAGATCCAGGAGACGGTACAGTCCCATCTGGATCAGGTCCTGTCCCCCTATACGGAGCTTCAGGAGAACGGCAAGTTCGCCCTTCAGGGAGCTGCCGTGATCGTGGACAACCAGACCAATTATGTAGTCGCCGTCGTAGGCGGCCGGGGCACGGAGGATGCCTTTAACCGGGGATACTTAAGCGCCAGACAGCCGGGAAGCACCATCAAGCCTCTTATCGACTACGGCCCGGCCTTCGATACCGGAGAATATTATCCCTCCCGCGTGGTCAACGATCACAAGTGGGAGGACGGCCCCTCCAACAGCGGGGGAAGATACCGGGGACCCGTGACCATCCGGGAGGCCTTAAACCGCAGTCTTAACACCGTGGCATGGCAGGTTCTGGAAGACATCGGCATCGATACGGGTCTCAGTTATCTGGACAGTATGCAGTTCCATAAACTGACCTATGTGGACAACGGAGTGGCCTCCTTAAGTATCGGAGGATTTACCAACGGCGTCCGGGTGGTGGATATGGCCAAGGGATTCAGCACTCTGGCCAACAACGGCACCTACAACGACAGTACCTGTATCGTCAGGATCGAACATGAACACGACGGCACCCTTACATCCCGGATTCCCGCCCTGACCACCCAGGTCTACACAAACGACACTGCCTTTATGCTCACCGATGTGCTCAAAGGCACCATGACCTCTCCCTACGGAACCGGCAGAGGGCTGGGGCTGAAAGGGGGCATGCCGGCTGCAGGCAAGACAGGAACCACCAACAGCAGCAAGGACACCTGGTTCTGCGGCTATACCCGCTATTATACCGCTGCGGTCTGGGTGGGCTATGACACCCCCCGGGCCATGCCCGGCATCTACGGCAGCACCTATGCCGGCGTCATCTGGCGGGATATCATGAATGATCTCCACGAAGGCCTGGAACCTCTGGACTGGGACAGGCCGGAGACTGTGGTCAAAGATACCTATAACTCTGTCACAGGTGAACGGCTCCATCCCACCCTCACTGCCATTTCCAAAAAAGATGCTCAGGAGGGAGGACTGATGAATACGGTCATCGGCCAGGACCGGAAGCCCGCCGGCAGAAACGCCGCCCGGACGGCCGCCGCTTCCGGCGCCAAAGCCCCGGACTCTGTATCCGGTTCCGCCGGTACCGACGGGATATACACTGCCGCCTCCCTGCACGGACAGAGGGTTGGCTTCTACATAAACCCCATGGCCGGCCCCGGTGTGGGACCGGGAACGACACCGGGCGGTGAAACCGGCGCCGAAAACCAATATTCCCATCCTACTCCGCCGGGATATGTTCCCTATGGCCCCGGAGCCGAGGCAGATGCCCGGCGAAACGAGGAAAAACAGGATGAAAACAATGCCGCCGGTACCGTCACGGGCTCAGATACAGAACCGGATTCCCAGGGCGGCCAGGGGAATGCAGAAAACACCGGCCAAAATGCCGACAATCCAGCCGAACTGCCTTCAGAGGAAGAGCAGGCCGAGGAAACAGGGCCTCTTCCGGCTCCTCCTGTCACCCTTCTCAAAGGGGGGCTCTACATCGAACCTGAGACAGCTGCAGGCAGCAATCTCATCGATTACTTCAGCACCTCCTCCCAGTTTATCGCCCAGCAGAGCCTGTCGGAAAAATCCCAGCAGCGCCTTACCCGGGAACTGGAAGATCTGATCGCTGCCTTTGAGGCGGCAACCATCAACTCTGCCGCCGATATCTATGACATCCGGGCCAGCCACGAAACCATCTCGGAGAAACTGAAACAGCTGGAAAACGGGGATGTGAGAAAAGAACTGTTTGACCGCACGGAGACCAGATGGCAGGAATTTTCGGAGATCATCGACTCCATGAACGGCGCTATCCAGGCCTACGAAGATCAGCAGGCTCTTCTGCAGCAGCAGGAACGTCGCAAGGCCGACGAACAGGCTGAAATTAACAGAAAGCAGCAGGAGATCCAGGACCGGATCACCGCATTTGAGACAGCGCTGGCCATGCTGGAAGATATGAAATACCAATCCTCAGATGCCGATTCTCTGGTCACCACTGCTCTGACCAAATTGAACGAGCTCTACGGCTACACGGACACTGCCGCCTACCGTACCCGTCTGGAAAATGCCATTAAGCGCATCCGCTCCCTTCCTACGGAAGATCAGTGGAACACCTATCAGGCACAGCAGAGATCGGCGGCTGTCTCTCAGGGAGCCAGAGAACAGCAGGAGCTGTATCAGCTGTATCGTACTGAGCGGTACTACTGGAATCAGCCTCAATCATACGGACCAGGGAGGAACTGACCTTGAACAGATTACGATTACCTTGGAATAACCAAAAAAAGACAGGAGAGTCTGAAGCTTCAGACTCTCCCGCCGCCGATACGCAGGAAACCTCTCCCAAGGACTCTCCGGATCCGGAGGAGTCCTCAGACTCCCGCCGCCGGAAGAAACCGCCGGTCCAGGTACCCGTCCACCGCTGGTTTGTCACTCTGATGTGCATGAATATCCCGGTCATCGGATGGCTCTACCTGATCATCCTGGCACTGAGTCCATCCAAAGGCCCGCGCCGGGAATTCGCCAAAGCCTACCTGCTCTACAAGCTCCTCTTCCTGACCATAACCCTCATTATCCTGGCCATAGCTTTCCACTATGGGATGGAGCTCTTAGACAAGGTTCTTGCTTACATGGAGATGCTGTAAGCCAGAAACACAGGCTTCTCCGACACGGCCCCGGTCTTAAGAATCAAACCGTTTCTCTATGAGCCTCCGCAGATGATCCACAGTCTCACCGGCAGTCTGGCCTGTTTCGTCTATGGTGATATCTGCGTACTTCTCATAGCAGGGCACCCGCTCATTATAGAGATCCCGGAGAGTCATCCCCTCTTTCAGCACCACTCCCCGGTCCACCAGATTGCCCAGACGGCTTTCCAGCTCCTCATAGGTCAGCTTCAGGTAGATGACGGTGCTGATCTCTTTCAGATGTTCCATGGCTTCTTTTCCGTAGATCACGCTGCCTCCGGGGGCGATCACCGAGTGTTCCGCCTCCAGGGAGGCATTGATCCTGTTCTCCACTGCCATGAAGCCTTCTGTTCCCTCCTGGGCAATGATCTCTTTGAGAAGCCGCCCTTCTTTCTCCTGGATCACAATATCCACGTCTACAAAGGAATATCCCAGTCTCTTGGCCAGGAGCACTCCTATTGTGCTCTTGCCTGAGGCCGGCATGCCGATCAGTGTAAAATTTCTGTCCTTCTGTGTCATTTGTTCCGTTCCTTTCCCTGTCTGCCATACTGCCCGGCCCCGTCATTTTTTCTTCGTCCCGGAATTCTTCTTCTGCACGGAGTATCCGAACTTTCCCAGCTTCTCGCCCAGCTGAAAATATTCTCCGTGAGAATAGGCGACCAGACCCGTGTCATTGAGATGAAACTTTCCCCCGTCGTCTATAAATTCCGTGTCCACGGTGACCCCCGCAACCTCAGCCAGGAACATGTCATGGCTTCCCAGTTCGATCACCTGTTTCACCCGGCATTCCAGGTTTACCGGACTCTCCTTGATCCCCGGAGCCCGGACATGGCAGGACTCAAGAGGCGTCAGCTTCATCTCTTTAAATTTGTCCGTATCCCGTCCAGATCTGACACCGCAGTAATCCGTGGCATAGACCAGGTCTCTGGTCACTAAATTTACCACAAATTCTCCGGTATCTTTTATGATCCCATAGCTGTACCGCTCCTTCCTCACGGAGACGGACAGCATCACCGGATCCGAACAGACCGTTCCCGCCCATGCTACGGTGATGATGTTGGGAATCTCCCCCGGCCTCTGGCAGCTGACCATCACCACCGGCACCGGGTAGAGCATATTCCCTGGTTTCCATATCTCTTTTTCTCTTCCCATAGATAACACCTGCCTTTCCGACAGTCTCAGTCATTGTCCGGCAAAAGCCGGATCACAGTCATAATCTGCCTCACTTCTTCTCCCGGAGCCAGAGGGATATCTTCCTCGTGAGAGACCATGGGAAACTCCGGCGATTCCTCCTCCAGCTCCACACAGAGCCAGTTATAAGCCGCCTCTCTGGCATTCTCGATGGTATCTTCCAGGTCCGGCCCGTCGGCCTCACAGCCGTCCAGGTCCGGGAAATAAGCGTGATACCCTCTGCCGTCCTTATGGGGTGTAAATACTGCGGGATAGATAAATGTCATTCTTCTGCCTCCTATGCCTGGAGAGCCAGGCCGATGGCGGGAATCAGCTGCTTCTTGCGGGAGACTACCCCGGGAAGAAGGACTGCGCTGCTGCGCCCGTCGTTTCCGTCGTCTTCTATATGAAATGCACTTATAATGGTTTTTCTCGCCCCGGTTCCCTCGCAGATCAGCATGGTGGACTCGTCCAGAATGTTTGTCAGCATAAAGAACATCATATCCACCCCTCTCTGCTGCTGGTGAGCCTCCACGATATAGGGCAGAAGGCGGTCTCTCAGGGTCTCCAGCTCCTGAGTATTCATGGAACTGAGCTGTCCCACGCCAAAGGATACCTTACCTGCGGTAAACCGCTTGAAATCCTGATAGAAGATCTCCTCGTCGGTCTTGCTCTTTAAATCGCTTCCTGCCGTGAACATCTCTCCTGCATATTCCTCCAGTCCGATGCCCGCGATCTCTGCCAGCTCTGTGGCCGCCCTCTTATCCACCTCCGTACAGGTGGGGGAACGGAACAGCAGGGTGTCAGAGATAATGGCGCTGCACAGAAGTCCTGCAACGGTCTTATCCACCTCCACCCCGGACTCCCGGTACATCTGGTACACGATAGTAGCCGTACAGCCCAGAGGCTGGTTTCTGAAAAATACGGGGGATATAGTCTCGATAGTGCCCAGCCTGTGATGGTCGATGATCTCCATGATCCTGGCATTCTCGATGCCGTCTACCGCCTGGGATTTCTCATTGTGATCTACCAGGATAAGCATCTTTCCCTGAGCCCCCAGAAGATTCCGTCTGGAGATCATGCCCTTATACCTGCCGTTTTTGTCAAGGATCGGGAAATCACGGTAGCGCTTGCTGGCCATCACATCTTTGATCTCATCAATAATATCATTTTCGTCAAAAGTGACCAGATTATCCGTCTTCATGAAATAACTGATGGGCATGCTCTGATTCACCAGACGGGCCACGGTATATGTATCATAGGCTGTGGCGATGACCGTACAGCCCCGCTCCTGCGCCAGCTTCTTGATGGTCATGGACACGCCGGCACCCTCGCAAACGATAATGCAGGCCGCCTCCATCTCGATGGCGCACAGCTGAGACTCGTACCGGTTGCCCAGGATCACAAGATCGTTTTTGTTAATATAAAATTCCATCAGATCCGGGTTGGCTGCGGCGATCAATACCTTTCCCTCGGAAAAATAAGCGTTCTCATCGCCGACGATCAGATCTCCCTCCACGGTTTCAATAATATTGGAATACTGAGTGTTGGCCTTGGACAGGATCTTGCTGTCATAGACATTCATGTAAGACTTGGTAATGTCGCCTACAGTGATCAGCCCCTCCAGCCTGCCGTCGTCGGTCACCGCGGGAAGGGTCACCGCATTGGACTCCTGCATGATATTCCAGGCCTTTTTCAGAGAAATGTTCCGCTTCACGCCTTTGGTTTCCCTGATCTCAATATCTCTTACCTCTGTCTTCACGTGCTTGACCAGCCGGGGCGCCTCCACCCCGAAATAATCTAATACAAACTGCGTCTCCCCGCTCACCTGTCCTGCACGCCCCGGTTCATATTCCATACCTGTAAGAGTATTTTTCAGTCTGGCGTAACAGATGGCAGAACAGATCGAGTCCGTGTCCGGATTCTTATGACCGATCACTATGGTTTTTCTTTTGTTGTACTCCATAGTCCCCTCCTCCTGTTGATGCTGTTCTTCTCCCTGAACAGGAGGCCGGCGCCCTGTTCAAGCTGCTTCCTCCCCGAACAGAGCGCCGGCACTCCTCTGCTGTCCGTTCTCAGTTCAGTACCAGTCTTGCGGCACCGTAGATCCCGGCATCATTGCCCAGTCTGGCCAGGCCGATGGCTGCCCGGTTCTCGGAGATGGGCATATAGTGTGCATAATGGCGGTTAATCACCTCGATCAGATACTGGCCTGCCTTGGACACTCCGCCGCCGATGACGAACATCTGGGGATCCACGGTCAGGGCCAGGGAGGCCAGAGCCACTCCCAGATAATGGCCCACTATCTCCATAACCTCAAGTGCCAGAGCATCCCCTTCCTTGGCTGCATCCAGGACATCCTTGGCCGTCACCTGATCTCCCGCATTCCTCATAAGAGAAGGCGTGTCGCAGGCCGCCATCTTTCTTCTGGCTTCCCTGGCGATCCCTGTAGCCGAGGCGATCTGTTCAAGACAGCCCACGCCTCCGCAGTTGCAGTGCTCCGTCTCCTCGTCTCTCACATGGATATGGCCTATTTCTCCTCCCAGGCCGTGTTTGCCGGTGATGATTTTCTCGTCGATAATCACGCCGCCTCCTACTCCTGTGCCCAGAGTGACCATGACGATATCAGTGAATCCTTTTCCGCCGCCCTGCCACATCTCGCCCAGAGCCGCCACGTTGGCATCATTGCCGCATTTTACAGGAAGACCTTTTAAGGCGTCGCTCAGCTCCCTGGCAGGATACTTGTCCCTCCAGCCCAGGTTGACGCAGACCTCCACATAGCCGTCAGGCATAACAGGACCCGGTACTCCCATACCTGCTCCCTCCACATCCGTCAGGGGGATCTTCTCCTGATCAAGAACCTGAAGGATGGATTCCGCGATGTCGCCGATGATGGCTTTTCCCTGCTCTTCTTTATTGGTAGGCACCTCCCATTTCTTAAGAAGCTCTCCCGTAACCTCAAACAGTCCCAGTTTTACGCTGGTGCCTCCCACATCGACGCCAATACATTTCTTCCCCATGATCGTCTCCTCCTCTTTTTGTAATATATTTTACAGCGCCTTTACCGTCTCCACTACATGATCTACGGTAAAGCCGAAATGCTCAAACAACCGGGCCGCCGGGCCGCTGGCTCCGAAGCCTTCCATGGTCACACAGGCACCATCCAGTCCTGTATAGCTCCCCCAGCCAAAGGAACCGGCAGCCTCCACGACTACCCGCCTGGTCACGGACCTGGGCAGCACGGATTCTTTGTATTCGTCTGTCTGCTCTTCAAACAGCTCCATGCAGGGCATGGAAACCACACGGATCTTTCTCCCCTCTGCCGTCAGGATCTTCGCGGCCTCCAGAGCCAAGCTCACCTCGGAACCTGTGGCGATCAGAATCACTTCCGGAGTTCCCTCGCAGTCGGATATGATGTAGCCGCCCTTTAAAGCTCCCCTTCCGGTGCCCTCCACCGTCGGCAGGTTCTGACGGCTCAGAACCAGGGCCGTAGGCGTATATCTGGAGGTAACGGCGCTGTACCATGCGGCCGCCGTCTCAGTGGAATCGCAGGGGCGGAACACACGGAAATTGGGGATGGACCGTAACATGGCCAGCTGTTCCACCGGCTCATGGGTAGGTCCGTCCTCGCCTACGCCGATGCTGTCATGAGTCAGCACATAAGTCAGCGGCAGATTCATCAGAGCCGACATCCTGGCCATGGGCTTCATATAATCGCTGAACACAAAGAAGGTAGCCACAAACGGCCGGAGACCGCCGTGAAGCATCAGACCGTTGCCCACCGCCGTCATGGCAAGCTCCCGGACGCCGAAGTGGATGTTGCACCCTTCTGGAGTCTCCCTGGAGAAGTCCCCCTTCCCCGCCATCACGGTCTTGTTGGAGGGCGCCAGATCCGCGGAGCCTCCTATCAGATTCGGCATCTTCCCTGCCATATAGTTTAAGATCCTGCCTGACAGGGATCTGGTAGCCTCCGGTTTCCCGCTGTCCGCCCAGAACTCCTCGTCATTCTTGAACTGCAGTCCCTGATTTTCATCGTGGTACTGATCCCACAATGCCTCCATATCAGGATACTCCTGGCAGTAGGCGGCAAACATCACCTTCCAGGCAGCTTCCGTCTCGGCCTTTTCCTCCGACAGCCGGGCAAAATGGGCATAGACCTCTTCCGGCACCTGGAAAGCCTCGGCGCAGGGCCACCGGAGATTTTCCTTCAGCGCTGCCACGTTCTCCTCACCCAGAGGCTCCCCGTGGGCACTGGCCTTGCCCTGCTTGGCCGGACATCCGTATCCGATCTCCGTCCTGACGGTAATAAACGACGGTCTCTGTGTATCGGCTTTCGCCTCCTCGATGGCAGCCCCGATGGCCTCCAGGTCATTGCCGTCCTCCACGGTCAGAGTCTGGAATCCGAAAGACTCCATACGCTTTGTCACATCTTCCGTGAAGGCCAGATCCGTGCTGCCCTCGATGGAGATCCGGTTGGAGTCATATAATACGATCAGCTTCGATAACCCCAAAGTGCCTGCCAGAGAAAACGCCTCGGAAGAAATCCCTTCCATCATGCATCCGTCCCCGCCAAGCACATAGGTATAATGATCCACTATGGGATAATTCTCTTTATTAAATACTGCCGCCAGATGGGCCTCTGCCATGGCCATGCCCACAGCCATACCCATACCTGCTCCCAGAGGGCCTGTGGTGGCCTCCACTCCTACGGTAATGCCGTACTCCGGATGTCCCGGCGTCACGGAACCCAGCTGCCGGAAATCCTTTATATCATCCATGGACAGACCGCCGTAGCCGAAAAGATGGAGCAGTGAATACAAAAGCATGGACCCGTGTCCTCCCGACAGGATGAAACGGTCCCGGTTGGGCCAGTCCGGATCCGCCGGGTTATGGTTCATGTGCCTGGTCCAGAGCTCATAAGCCATGGGCGCCGCCCCCAGAGGAAGACCGGGATGGCCGGATTTCGCTTTCTGGATGGCATCGGCGGACAGCACGCGGATGGTGTTTACTGACAATGCGTCAATCTTGTTCATTAGTACGCCTCCTAGTGTAATTTGATCTTTTTGACTGCCTGAGGTCCCGCTGCAATGATCTCGCCCGAAAAGCTGCCGCTGCAGAGTTTGGAGACCGGGAAATCAAAAGTGCCTTCATATTTTAAATTGCCAAAACGATTATAAATCCTGCATGAGTCTTCATTATACAAAAAGATATTCTCGCCGTCAATATCCACGTACTTATAGTCAAAACTAAACTCCTGGCTGAATATGTGATTTCCTTCCAGCGAATACAGATCCAGCCGGCTGTCAGCCTCTCCCGCAACGGTTTTCACGATGACGCCCGCGTACTGGCTGCCGTAAAATATGGTTCTGATCTCCTCCTCTATGGGGATCTGCTTCAGCAGTACCGGGGACATCACATCCAGCGAACTGTAGAAGGATATGCTGCTGTCCGCAAAGGCCACAGAGTATACGCTATCCAGGTACCGTACTCTGGGGATCATGCTGCTTCCGTACATCTCATGGAAACCGCCTACAAACCGGTCCGGCGCATTCTTTCCCACTTCGGAAAAGTTGTAAAACGCCACTCTGTTTTTTACCTCTCCTCCTTCCAGATAGACATAGGAACCCATGAGCATGGTGCCGTCCGGGGACAGGCTGATATCCAGGGGATAGCCGATCTCACCGTCGAGAAAACCGGTTATATAGATCTTCAGCTCTGTGCCGTCTTTCATGTAATAGTAGATATGGCTGGCCGTCTGGCCTTCCACAATGGCCGCCACCAGTCCCTTCCCCGAGATGGTGATCTTGATAACCGGCAACACGGTAGTAGCCGTTCCCAGCAGACCGCTTTTGTCAAATATATAGATCTTGTTGCCCTGCCGGTCCGCAACGGCGGCATAATCTCCGTTTACCGCCGTAATGGGATCCCGCATCTCATAGGGCTGGACCCATACGTCCTTTCCGTCGGTCCCGATATAGGAAGCGCCGTCTTTGCTGAATCTCAGCAGGTTGTCCCCATAAGCTTCATAGTCCACAAAACCGGCCTCATCCCGCTCGAACTTCCGCTCCCAGACTACGGTTGCCTCTTTATAAAAATAATTCCTTTTATACCAGTAATTGGCCGTCACTCCGGTGACAGCCAGGACCAGCAGGATCAGAGCCATGATCACACGGCGCCGGCGCACCGTGTGCCGGGCCTGTTTTACGATCTCCTCACTGTCTTCCCGGGGAGTACCACGCTGCGGTCCTCCCGGACTGATAACCCGGCGGCGCAGCTGATCTTTTTTTAATTCTCTGCTCATAGAACTCATATCACTCATCTTTGGTTCTCCCGTAGGTGAAGCCTCCGGCCCTGCTTCGGCTCACTGTTTACAACAACAGTATACCACACCCTTTCCGTTTACGGAAGAATCAAATTCTGTCCGGAGATAATCTTATTGGGATCATCCAGACCGTTAAGGCTGCAGATCTCATCCACCCGGCTGAGACTGTGATAAAATTTCAGACAGATACTGTACAGAGTCTCTCCGTCCTGAACCTTGTATACGATATGTTCCTGGGAGGAAGCCGCCTGTACGGCTGTGGTCTCCGCTGCTCCCGTCTCCGGGACGGTTTCTGCCCACTGCTGCTCCTGCACAGTCCCGGCAGTTCCCGTGGTTTCCTCCCCGGAGGAAGGCATGTCCGCCTCCAGGGAAGCCGTCTCCCCGGCCTGTCCACTGTCCACTGCCCCCTCTTCCCGGGATTCCCCGGGATAAGTACCCGACATGGTTTCCGAGGCTGCCGTGGGATAAACCTGTCCTCTGGCTTCCTCCACCATCAGTTCTTCTTCTCCTGACACCCCTTCCCGGCTGCCCTGTCTGACCGCGGGAAGGGCGGACGCGATCACGGATTCCATCTCCTTCATCTTCTCATAATTATTGAACATGACCACGGCCCCGGCCAGAACCACGATGGACAGGGCGCTGCAGAGACTTCCCAGGACCCGGATGGCCCCTCTCCGGGACACCGCCTGGACCCGGTTGTCCTCCATCCTCTGGCGGAAATCCCGGATCACCGTTTCTCCTGTTCCCGATTCCACCCTCCTGGCGTCCTTGCGCAGGATCATATAATCCTGCATCATCTGGTTTCTTTCATAGTAGATACTGTAGCCCCGCAGTTTATAAAAACCGTCCTCCGACGTTACATATACGGCTTCCTCGCCTTCCAGCCCCGAGTTCAGGTACATCAGCTGATTCTTTCCGGCAAAATACTGTCCGTGTTCTTTCCAGTAATTGAGAGGGCTCAGAGTGCTTCCCGGCGCCCCGCAGAGAAACCAGCCCATAATCACCCGCTTGGGGAACATCTGCTCGATGCCCTGCCAGGCTTTCTTCCACGCCGTCTCTGTAAATGCCACCTTTTCTCCGTTTTCCGTCACATCCTCCATCTCCATGGCTCCATCCACAAAAAGATAAGGCGTGCCGTCGTGCTCTTCCATATTGCCCAGCAGTATACCGACCCGCAGGTCTTGTCCACCCCGCGGATAAAGACGTTTCAGATACGTATTCACATAGTCCTCCAGATACAGGCGGACTGTCTGATCCCTTTCTCCGATCTGCCGGATATTTTTCGGCAGCCTGGGAAACGGATTATATAATTCTCCCATAGGTTCACCCCGCTATCATTCTTCTTTCCGTTAAGATGAATCATAGCATGGTTTCTCTGCAAAAAATGTCAAACCAGGGCCATGGATTCCCATAATTTTTCGACAAGGCACACGCTCTCGCTGATACATTCCGCCATGCGCATGACCACGCTGAGGCGGATGCTCTGAAGAATCACAGGGTCATAGCTGCTGCATCCGCTGACAATGCCTGTGATAAACAGATCCCCGACGGATCTCAGCTCCTTGCTGACCCCAAGGCCCGGCTTGAGAGAGCCCCGCCCCAGAGTGATGCAGCCGATATGGTCGTTCATACCCACGGAAGCATCCACCGCAATGACCAGGTGGTCCTGATAATACTGCTCCACCAGCCCCAGAGTATCCTCCAGATTCATGGCATGTACCGGCCGGTTTAAAGTCCCCAGCACCTGGATGTGCTTCAGATCCCGGTTTCTCAGCTGATATCCGATGAGAGGCCCCAGACTGTCCCCTGTAGAGCGGTCCGTTCCGATGCAGAGCAGAAGGATCTTTTCTTTCCTGCTTCTCTCCATCTCTTCCCGAATCATCATATACAGCCTGGCGGCCAGCTCCGCCGTCTCGAATTCCTGATTGGTATCATAATAATAAAGCTCCCTCTGTCTGAAGGGAGCCATCCGTTTCCATACACTCATCATGTCTCACCTGTCTCTTTTCTTAATCCTATTATAGACAGGCTTTTTGCCGATTATGCGTATCTTTACCGTCCTGAATTTCTCTTTTTATATTCTTCTATGGCCTCGCTCAGATTGGCCGCAGTTCCGTTTTGGATGATGTCCGCCAGAGCATCCAGGCGCTTCGGATCCAGAAACTCTCTCCCCAGATAGGTTCCGAATCTGTCCGTGATAAACAGATTCTGAGTCTTCAGCTCCTCCCGCAGTGTCTCCAGCTCTTTCTCCTGAAACTCACAGGTCTCTTTCAGCACTTCCAGCTTGTCCCGGTTGCTGGCAGTGATCTCATCGATGATGATATTTTTGGTCACGGTCTCAAAAGTATTCAGAGCCTCCTTCTTCTTGGCCGCCGTCTCCGACATCATCTGCTCGATGCGGGCGATCTCGTCGTCATGCTTCTGCAGATTATAGATAGCCTCGTTTTTATCCCGCCGGATCTCCCGCGTGATCTTTCTGATCTTCTTCTCATTGGCGTGGATCTGGTCTCTGATCTGGCGGCCTTCCTTAATGACAGCCGCATACCGGTCCTTTGTCCGGTTTCCCACCGCCACATACAGCCCGCCGAACACCAGGATGCACACAAAATAGATCGCCACCAGATGATGAGGCCCTCTCTCCGGTATGAGCAGATAGGTGCCGTAGGGAATTCCCAGAAAACATATGAGGACCATGAGAAAAAGGCAGCCAAACTCCGTCAGCCGCCGCGGCGAAAACAAGCGGTAATACCAGCTGCTTCTGCAGAACGCCGGCACATGGTTCTGCTGAAAAACAGTCTTCATCTGAAGCTTCATCTGCCGGTTCTCTTCCCGAAGGGCAGCCGTCTCCTCTGTGATCCTGTCCCGGACGCCCTGATTTTTAGCCTTCTCTCTCCTGGCCTTCGCCTTCTTCAGCTGTTCCTGGCCCTTGCTCAGCTCCTTGTCATAGCTGGAGGCAATGTCGTCTCCCCGCCGCTTCACGGTCTGGCTGATACGGTCCGCAACCGCCTTTTCTTCTGACTCCAGCTGTCTTCTGCTCTCTCTCAGCTGCCTGGACAGCGCTCCTTCCTGCCGTTCTTTTTCTTCCAGCTCCGTCACTGCCTCTCTGGCTTCCTTCAAAAAAATACCATAATCAGTAATGGCCTGTTCCATCCATCTTTCCTCCTTGGCGCCTCTGCATACTTATGCTTATTCCTCTATTATCTGGATCTCCAGAAAATCGAATTCAATCTGTTCGATAAAATTATCCTGGCAGAATCTGGTCTTTGCGTGGAGTTGGAAATCTCTTACATTGGAATCCAGCCAGATCGGTTTGCCAAGGTCAAAATAATAACATATCTCATCCAGTGCCTGGAACACCATCTGAGTACGGCTTAAGCTGTAATCTCCGATATGGATCGTGGTGTCGTCTGTCAGGCGGTTGTTCTTTATCAGCTTTCCCCACATACGGAACATAATCGCCGTCCTCCTTTATCAGCTTAAGTATAGCGGATTTCAGGATAAATGTAAAGGCCGGACGCAGACAGGGAGAGTGTCCGTCTCTCTGACACTCCCCCTATATTAAAGTCCCGTCTTATTACAATCTCTTCAGCAGAGCCTCTCTCTCGGCCTCGTATCCCGGCTTGCCTAAAAGAGCGAACATATTCTTCTTATAGCTCTCCACACCCGGCTGGTTAAACGGATTCACGCCCAGGAGATAACCGCTGATACCGCAGGCAAACTCAAAGAAGTAGAACAGCTGTCCCAGACAGTATGCATCCTGTGCGGGGATGTTCACCTTCAGGTTGGGAACCTGGCCGTCGGTATGAGCCAGGATGGTTCCGTTCATGGCACTCTTGTTGACGAAATCCACGGTCTTGCCTGCCAGATAGTTCATGCCGTCGGTGTCCACTTCCTCTTCCTTCAGAACCACCTCTGCGGAGGACTCCACCACATCCAGAACCGTCTCAAACATGATCCGGGCGCCGTCCTGGATAAACTGTCCCATGGAGTGCAGGTCCGTGGTCAGATCCACGGCTGCCGGGAAGATCCCCTTCTGATCCTTGCCCTCGCTCTCGCCGTAGAGCTGCTTCCACCACTCAGACACATAGTGAAGGCTTGGCTCATAATTGGCCACTACCTCTACCTGTTTTCCTTTTCTCAGAAGAATATTGCGGACAGCCGCGTAGAGCAAAGCCGGATTCTCCTCATAGGCGGTATTCAACGCCTTCTCTCTTCCGAATGCCGCGCCCTCCATCAGCTGGTCGATGTCCGCGCCGCTGACCGCGATAGGAAGCAGGCCTACGGCAGTGAGAACAGAGAACCGCCCTCCTACATCATCGGGAACCACAAAGCTCTCATAGCCCTCCTGGTTGGCCAGGTTCTTTAAGGCACCTCTGGCCTTGTCCGTAGTGGCATAAATCCTTCTGTTGGCTTCCTCCCTGCCGTACTTCTCGATGAGCATCTCCTTAAATACACGGAATGCGATGGCCGGCTCTGTAGTGGTACCCGACTTGGAGATAATATTGATGGAGAAATCTTTCCCCTTTAGCATGTCCTTCAGATCTGTGATATACTTGCTGCTGATACTGTTTCCCACAAAATAGATCTCCGGAGTCTTTCGGTCTTCCCTGGTAAGCGTGTTATAAAAACTGTGGCTTAAGAACTCGATCGCTGCTCTTGCACCCAGATAGGAACCGCCGATGCCGATTACCAGGAGGACGTCGGAATCGCCCTGTATCCTGGCAGCCGCCTTCTTGATCCTGTCAAACTCCTCTTTGTCATAGTCAACCGGAAGGTCGATCCAGCCAAGAAAATCATTGCCTGCTCCGGTCTTCTTAAGCAGAACATCTCTGGCGCACATCACTGCGTCTTTCATGTTCTTTACTTCTTCTGCAGAAATAAAACCGGCTGTCTTGGAATAATCCAAACTTACTTCTCTTCCCATAGCGTTTCTCTCCTTTTCCTACTCTGGTAAAATCCTGTGGCATACAGATACCTCTGCGCACTGTCACTCACTTTCTTCAATAGTATACCACATTTCTCCATAATTGGCGATAAATTTTATGAAAAACCCCTCTTTCTTCCGGCCTTTACCCGAGATACTGTTTCAGAATCTGTCCCACGATCTCCAGCTCATCCTGTGAGAGATCCCTGAACCATTCGCCGTCGGTCCGGCTCCTCTCCCGGCTGGCGGCAATCTGATCCAGACTGTTTTTCAGGTAGTCCACATCCCGGCGTCCCTGGCCCGGTTCCGGCTCCTTCCGTTCCTCCCCGGCCCTTCTCTTAGCCAGACGGCTGCTCCGTCCGAGACTTTCCAGATCCTGAGCCTGAAGGTCATCGTCGCTTTCATCCCTGGCCTTTTTCTCTGCGGGTTCCGGGCCGGTCCTCCTGGACTCCATGTCCGTTTCCTCCCGGTTTCCTCCTTCTCTCGCCATCCTCTCTGTCCGGCTCCTCCTGTCCATGATCCGGACAGACTCTCTCTGTTCGGCCCGCTTGGGTTCCTCCGCCGTCTGCGCCGTCTCCCGCATCAGCCGGTTAAACAGAGAGTTCTCCATATAATCCTGGAGAGAATTCAGAAGCTGCTGCTTTCTTTCCTGCAGATTGGCCCAGTAATCCGCCGCCATGGTCACCAGGCCTGCCATGATGCCTACGGAACCGTAGAGCACAATATAATAGCTGTCGCACCGATACCAGTAAGCCCCGAAGGAAGCCGCAGCTCCCAGCAGAAAACAGAGGATCGTCATCTGTCCCCCCATGGCTCCCCATCCGCTGAGTCCCACGCCCAGGAAACGGTAGGAGGCCAGCTGTTTCTCCAGATATACCCGGCTGTTGTTGATTCCCTGATTTAAGCGGTATGTATTCTCCGTCTTCTGTTTCAGTTCCCGCAGATAACGGTTTTTCGTCAGTGTCATATTGTCTGTCTCTTTGATCAGTCTTTTGTACAGGTTCCGTGCCACCAGTCTGACTGCCAGGCCCAGGCCGCAGATTGCTGCCAGCACGTACAAAGCTTTTCCTGTTTCTAAAAAATCCAGCATCATAAAAAGCTCCCCTTTCTTCTCAAATTTTTACGACGGTCTTTATTATAACCGCAGCTTATCCATTTGGGAAGTTCAGGAAGCCCGGAATCGTTCGACAAATTCTCCTCCGATTCGATTGTGAACTTAATCCATTTTCTCAAGGAGGGCCTTAACCAGCTTCACACTGTGTTCAATGGCCTGTTTCTCAAAGACTTCATAATCCATCTCAGCACTGTCATCGGCTTTATCGGAGATTGCCCGGATGATCAGGAAAGGAACCTGATTGAGCCACGCGGTCTGAGCGATGGCCGCCCCCTCCATCTCTGTGCAGAAGCCGTCAAAATTCTCTGTCAGCCATGCCTTCTTAGCCTTGTCTGACACAAACTGATCTCCGCTGACCACCCGCCCCACATGGACACCGATCTCCGGCACAACCGCGGCACAGCACTCTCTGGCAAGGCTGATCAGCCTCTCGTCTCCCCGGAACACGGACTGTTCCATCTGAGGGATCACACCCAGGGGATAGCCAAAACCGGTGGCGTCCATATCGTGCTGGAGCGTATCCCGCGAGAGGACGATATCGCCTATATTGATCTCGTTTCTCAGCGATCCGGCGATGCCTGTATTGATAATGGCCGTCACGCCGTAATGATCCACCAGGATCTGGCTGCACACCGCCGCGTTGACCTTTCCTATACCTGAGCGCACCACCACAGCTTCCCTGCCGCCGATGATCCCCCGGTAAAATTCCATACCTGCCATGGATTTCACTTCCACACTGCTCATGGCTTCCTTCAGATTGGCCACTTCCTGGCTCATGGCCCCGATAATTCCGATCATGCTCTCTTCTCCTCTCTCCGGCTTTCCATCTCGTCTGCCAGCCCCATCCGGACCATCACGTCATAGATCCCATCCTGGTCCGGTTCTTTAAAATAGTACTGTGCCAGAGCTTTTATCTCCTCCGGCGCCTCCTCATAAGCCACGCTCACTCCGGCGGCCTCAAGCATCTGATAGTCGTTCATGCTGTCTCCGAAACCTACGGATTCTTCCATGGTTCCCTGAAAATAATCCACGACTCTGCGCAGCCCGTCTCCCTTGGTACAATCCTTCAGAATGATCTCCCCGTTCACAAAAGGATCACTGCTTTTTGAAAATACAATCACATTAAAATATTGTTTCAGAAAAGGAAGGCAGGCTTCGATCTGCTTTCTCTCCATGGCGATATAGCACATCTTGGCCACAGGCGTCCTGGCAATATCAAACTCTGCCACAGGTTTCAGGTTCTGTCCCTTTGTCACCTGTTCATGGTAGCGCATAAGTTCCGGATTATCCCGGATCCGCTCCATGGTCCTTGTTTCAAAAAACTCTCTGGCGCCCGGAGTCTGATAGATCGCATCCCGGGTCTCCAGAGTAAACAAAAGACCGTTCTCCTCAAACAGTTCCATAATCTGCCTCACCAGCTCCGGCTCCAGATAATGCTCATAAATATAGCGGCCCCCGATCTCCACAAAGCTGCCGGCCCCGCTGACCACGCCGTCAACCTCCAGCTCCGTCACGTCTCCCACAATGGAGGCAGGAACTCTGCCTGTACACACAAAGACCTTATGGCCCTTCTCCCTGGCATTTCTCACGGCCCATCTGGTCCTCTCGGTGATCCTCCTGGAAGCGCCGGCCAGGGTTCCGTCTATATCAAAAAACAAGTACTTTCCCATAATCCATTCCTCTGCAGTCAAACTTCCTGTATATTCCATAAAATCAGCCAATTAATTCGTGGTTTACTATAGCACGGTTCCCGGCCGCCGTCAAGTACCCCGGCAACGGCTGCGGGCATCAGAAAATGCTGCATTTTCTCCACGAAAAGTTCTCCCTGTCCCCCTACGGATTCGGGTTCACGATCTCTAACAGTTCAAACTCACCGTCACTATACTTGAATTTCAGGATACAGCAGTTCCCGAGACGTCCCTCAGGCATAACTGTACTCTTGTGTTCCCAGTGTCTCATAAACTGCCGGCAGGCGCCGCCATGAGATACCGCCAGCACTGTCTGATATCCTTCCTGTTCCATGATTTCAGTCAGCGTGCGGCTCATCCGCTCCCGCACCTCCATCTCACTCTCACCGCCGAAGGCCTTGAAAAAATCCCCATACGGAAGTTTTGGATTCAGATCCTCGCTCTCCCCCTCGAAGACACCGAAATTCCACTCCTTCAGGCCCTTTACCCTCTTGTAATACATTTCCGTAACCAGTTCCAACGTATCACAGGCACGCTCCGAGGTGGAAGAATATGCATGGTCAAAACTGATCTGATGATCCCGAAAATACCGAGCGGCGTTTCTCGCCTGCTCGATGCCAAGTTCTGTCAGAGGCGCATCACATACCCCCTGTATCTTACGTCTCACATTAAACAGAGTCTGTCCGTGGCGCATCAGGTATAATGTCTTTTCCATCCCTCTACTCCTTCATGTCAAAACTGGTAAACTGGTCCCCTTTAAGAAATAAACACCATACTCTCTCCCCAAAAAAATGATGTCTCTTTGACAAACTTACGCGTCGCCCAAAGCTTTCTTAACCTGAGCGATTACCTTCTTGCCATTCATGGTGCCGTAAGCCTGCATGTCAATATCCTGAACGATCTTGCCGGGAACTTCGCCCTGAACTTTGCCCTTTGCGAAACGAACCTGGGGCCCTAACAGAATGATGTCGGCATCTGCGTGATCCTTTGCGGTTGCAACCGGGAATGCAGCGATATCGCACTCATAACCCTCGTCAGCTGCGGCTGCCTTCATCTTGTTTACCAGAAGGCTGGTGGACATTCCTGCTGCACATAATAATACGATTTTTCTCATGATATAAGTTCTCCTTTCAATTTGAAATTATCTTATTTATTCTTCAGCATCTCGACCATCTCTTTAACCAGGTCGATCACAACCATAGCGCACATCAGGTGGTCCTGAGAATGTACAACCAGAAGGCTGATATCAATTCCCTTACCATTGAGCTCGTTCTGAATCAACTCAGTCTGAACTTCATGAGCGCCCAGCAGAACCTCATCAGCTTCTTTAAGCTTTGCCTCAGCATCCTCAAACTTGCCGACTCTGGCATCACGGAAGGCCTCCAGCGCAAGACTTCTCGCGTTCCCACTGTTGACAACCAGATTCATAATTGCCATCTCGTCCATTGGTAACTCCTCCTTTTTTATAATTTATGAAAACAGAATGAGCTTGAAGAAATACACCACATAGCAGATAATCATAAAAGTCCACACATACCTCTCCGACTTGCGGAAAGTGGATTCACTGCTCCATATCCGATACAGCCCATAGGGCGGGAAAAACACCACCCACAGGTAGGTTATGAGCCTCCACTTGGAAAGAACTTCCATGATGCTGTAATCTCTCGGCATGGCGTTCAGATCATCAATGAGCTTCTGATTTCTCTCACTGAACTGACGCTTGGGCTGCCAGTCATACCACTTGGACTTTTTCTTCTTTTTGGTCTTCGCGCTCATTCCATGTCCTCCGATAACTAGTGTTGCGGTTCTATGCTGACTCTATGTATCTTATTCCTCTTCCGGCATAGCCTGATGGTTGGTCATGATGACAAACGGAGCATAGACAACCGCTGCCAGAAGGATAACCAGAAGCTGTGTAATGGCTGCGCCGATATTTCCGCCGGAAGCCAGGAAGGCCATTAATCCCGGAGGCGTGGTCCACGGTGCGTTTACAACCATCTTGCCGCAGAATCCGATACTTGTCATGAAATATCCGAAGATGTTGGATACTGCCGGAGCGATCATGAAGGGAATCGCAAGCAGCGGGTTCATAACGATGGGAAGACCAAAGGTCAGAGGCTCGTTAATGTTGAAAATTCCGCAGGGAACAGCCAGCTTGGCGATGGCTCTGTAGTCCTCTCTCTTGGAAAACAGGAAAATGGCGATCAGCAGTCCGCCTGTGATACCTGCGCCTGTGATAGTACCGAAGCAGCTCATAAACGGTGTGTTGACGATGTTGGGAATCGGCGCGCCTGCGGCATATGCAGCCTCGTTCTCGGCAAATGCGGCCAGAAGAATGGGGTCGTAGATAGCCTTTAAGGTCTGTGTTCCATGGATACCGAAGATCCACAGTACATCAGTCATAAATACCAGAACTACATATCCGAGCCAGCTTGTCATGATACCTGTAAGAGGCGTCTGGATGAACTTGATGATGGCTTCCGGAACCGTCATCTTGGTAACGGCTGTAAACAGAAGACCGAAGCCGGCTACTGCGAATACAGTCACACAGCTGGGGAACAGAACGCTGAAGGACTTTGCCACGTTGGACGGAACGCTCTCCGGCATGTGGATATCCAGCTTGCCGCTGGCAACCAAACGGCAGTAAACTTCAGCGGAGACCAAAGCAGCGATCATGGCTACGAACAGACCTCTGGCACTGGTAACTTCGTTGGTAAGAACGTTGTTGATGGTCAGGATTTCTCCGGACTGAGCTGTAGCTGTGGTAGTTGTCTTTACCAGAGCGATGTAGCAGGCCACAGAAGTGATCGGCAGAGACCAGTCATGCTGTCCCATAGCCTCGCCCAGCTCTATGGAGATCAGGATACAGGCTCCGATGGCCAGCATGTTCATAGTACCCCAGTTGGCAGCGTCAAACATGGGCTTCAAGCTGCCCAGCCAGGACATACCAGGAATATTGGCAACACTGACATAGCCCGGTGTCGTGTTACATACGATGTTAGAAAACAATGTACAGAAAGAACCTACGATAATGATAGGCATTAATGTGGTAAAGCCGTTTTTAATCGCGCTGATATGCCTCTGCGACTGAAGCTTTGTGGCGAAAATAAGAAAGCCATTCATTATTTCCTCTTTCATGTTGAACCCTCCTAAAATTTCATTCCCCGATGTGCGCGCTTATCAGGAGTGTCAATTTGACTGGTATTCATCATATCACATCAAAAAACGGAACTCCATATCAACTTTTTCCATTTTGAAAGTGGAACCTTTTTCCCTTCGCGTTTTGGATCTGTTGTGAATGTGTCGGTTTTTGCAGGAGACGGGCTGTCCGGATTTGTGTAAAACACATATCCGGTCAAACTGTCTTTCTTCCCTGTCTTGGAACTTATGTCCACTTCCATACTGGAAAAACTGGTAATGGAGTTTCGTCTTTCTCTTCTATTATAATAGAAATATCATAATTATAGAGAACACATACCAGGAGGTAAACTAATGGCAAAGAGAAGATTTCCCGAAGATTTTCTGTGGGGAGGCGCCACTGCTGCCAATCAGGTAGAGGGCGGCTGGAACGAAGGCG
>CAJUJV010000001.1:61976-67869 GCA_910586845.1 uncultured Hungatella sp. | reverse complement strand
CCACTTTCATAATGGAAAAACTGGTAATGGAGTTTCGTCTTTGCCTTCCATTATAATAGAAGTATCATTTCAAGCAGAATACGATTATGGAGGTAACGCAATGGCAAAAAGAAGATTCCCTGAAGGTTTCCTGTGGGGCGGCGCCACTGCCGCCAATCAGGTAGAGGGCGGCTGGAACGAAGGCGGCAAAGGCTGGTCCGTATCCGACTGTGCGCGGGCTCATTTTGACACGGATGTGACCAACTACAAGGCTCACAATACCATCACTACCGCTGATATCGAGGAGGCCATGGCTCATCCGGAGGATGAGGTCAACTATCCCAAACGTCATGCCAGCGATTTCTATCATCATTATAAGGAAGATATCAAACTCTTCGGCGAGATGGGCTTTAAGGTATATCGTATGTCCATCGCCTGGTCCCGTATTTTCCCCAACGGCGACGACGAGACTCCCAACGAGGAAGGACTTGCTTTCTACGACGCAGTATTTGACGAGTGCAGGAAATACGGCATCGAACCTCTGGTGACCATGTCTCACTATGAGCCCCCCTTAAATCTGGTTCTCAAGTACAACGGCTGGTACTCCAGAGAAGTCATCGGCATGTTCACCAGATTCGTGGAGACCATCTGCACCCGGTATAAGGACAAGGTAAAATACTGGCTCACTTTCAATGAAGTTGACTCCATGATCCGCCATCCCTACACCACCGGCGGCCTCATCGAGGACCGTTTCCCCGGCAAGAACTTCGAGGAGGTGATCTTCCAGGCCATGCACCATCAGTTTGTGGCTTCTGCCCTGGCCACCAAGATCTGCCACGAGATCATCCCCGGCTCCATGGTAGGCTGCATGCTGACCAAGCTCACCTACTATCCCTACACCTGCAAGCCGGAAGATGTTCTGGAAGCCCAGCAGATGATGAGAAGCACCTACTGCTACAGCGATACCCAGGTGTTCGGCGAGTATCCTGCATACCTGCTGTCCCGCTTTAAGAACAAAGGCATCCACATTGTAAAGGAGACCGGCGACGACGAGATCATGAAGGCTTATCCCGTTGACTTCGTATCCTTCTCCTACTATATGTCCTCCTGTTCCGCTCACAGCACCGAGGGGCTGGATACCACTGCCGGCAACACCATCACAGCCGTGAAGAATCCCTACCTGAAGTCCTCCGACTGGGGCTGGCAGATCGACCCGACCGGACTGCGGATCTCCATGGTAGACCTGTATGACCGCTACCGCAAGCCTCTGTTCATCGTGGAGAACGGCCTGGGCGCCAAGGACGTGGTAAACGAGGACGGCACCGTCGACGATCAGTACCGTATCGATTACTTCGACGTTCATTTCAGAGCCATGCTGGATGCCATCGAGTATGACGGCGTAGAGTGCCTTGGATATACTTCCTGGGGTTGTATCGACATCGTATCCGAGTCCACCAAGCAGATGTCCAAGAGATACGGCTTCATCTATGTGGACTGCGATGATTACGGCAAGGGAACCTACAAGAGGATTCCGAAGAAATCCTTCCACTGGTATAAGAAAGTTATTGAGACCAACGGCGAATGCCTGTTTGAGGAATAAGACAGACAAAGGCCGGGACAGATAAGAGATATCTGTCCCGGCCTTTTATTTCATCATGAAAACAGAATAAACTTTGAAAGCTGCATCACATAGACAAAGGTGATAAACGTCCACACCACTTTTTCCGGAAGCTCGAATGTGGATTCTTTTGACCAGATCCGATACAGTCCATAAGGCGGAAGGCATATGACGCTCACATAGGAAATTACGCGCCATCTGGTAAACCGCTCCAGCATCCCTCCCTGTACTGCCGGCACTGCCGACGTCTGCCGGTTACGCCCATGAGGTTCTGCTTTCCTGGTCTCTTCTGTTGTCGAAGACTTTTTCTTTTTGCTGATTCTGGAACTCATTCCGTCTCTCCTACTCCTCTGCCGGTGCTTCCTGGCTGTTCAGCATGATGACGAATGGAGTATAGATGACAGCGGCAACAAGGATAACGATGATCTGTGACAGTCCTGCAGTGATGCTTCCGCCGCCTGCCAGGAAACCGCACAGGAACGGAGGTGTGGTCCAGGGCGCGTTCACAACCAGTCTGGGACAGAAACCGATAACCGTCAGCACATAGCCGATGCCTACGGATGCCAGAGGCGCAAGCATGAACGGGATCATCAGCATCGGGTTCATAACGATAGGAAGACCGAAGATCAACGGCTCGTTAATATTGAAAATTCCGCAGGGAAGAGCCAGCTTGGCAATGGCCTTAAAGTCATCCCTCTTGGAGAACAGGAAGATGGCAATCAGCAGTCCTCCTGTGATACCGCTTCCGGTAAGTGAAAAGAAAGTGCTCCAGAACGGGGAACATACAATATTGGGAGCAGCCGTACCTGCCGCATAGGCAGCTTCGTTCTGAGCATATGCTGCCAGGAAAATAGGCTCATAGATACCGTTTAACGTGTTGGGGCCGTGAATACCGAATACCCACAGCAGGGAACACATAAATGCTATTACAAGAATGCCCAGAGGATGAGTCATAATACCGCTTAAAGGAGTCTGAATAAAGATAATGATCGCCTGCGGAACCGACATGCCTGTAATGGCCTTAAACGCAAAACCAAACGTAGAGATAATAAAGATCGTGATGGCAGCGGGAAGCAGAATACTGAAGGACTTGGCCACATTGGACGGAACACTGTCCGGCATGCGGATGGACAGCTTACCGCTGGTAACAAGCTTGCAGTAAATCTCCGTGGCAACCAGAGAAACCATCAGCGCTACGAACAGACCTGCTGCAGCAGTGATATCGGTGCCCAGACCATTGCTGGTGTCAACTACGGATATGTAGCAGGCCAGAGCCGTGACCGGGATCGCCCAGTCGTTCTGTCCCAGGGTCACGCCCAGTTCCATGGCGACCAGAACACAGATACAGATCGCTATCATGTTCATGGTACCATAGTTTGCGGCGTCAAAAATGGGCTTTAAAGAGCCCAGCCAGGACATCCCCGGAATATTGGCAAGGCTGACATATCCTTCTGTAGTATTACATACAACGTTGGAGATCAGGGTACAGACAGAGCCAACGATGATAATAGGCATCAGGTTGGTGAATCCGTTCTTGATCGCGTTGATGTGTCTCTGACCCTGGATCTTAGTGGCAAACATAAGAAATCCATTCATCAGTTTATCTTTCATTACAATCCCCTCCTAAGTTTTCATTTCTTAATACGCGCGCGATTAAGTTAGTCACATTGACTGACTTAAACTAGATTATAGCATATTAATACTAAAAAATCCACATTTTATTCTTCAATTCGGAGCGGATTTATGTATTTTTACTGTATTTTTGTGAAACGGCATCATCCCTCATCGTCAACAAGCTGTTCCATCTTAAGAAGGAGGGTCTTCAGCGTCTCATAAGTGGGAGTACGGATCAGTTCTTTCATGCTGGAACCGTCCAGAAGAAGCTTGGCGGTCACCTGATAAAACTTCTGAACGTCAAAGTGCTCATAATTGGCCACGGATACCAGGAAGATCACCTGGATCAGGCTGTCCGGAACCCCCGGGGTCCACAGGATAGGCTCGTCCAGCACGCATACGCACACAAAAGGCGTCTTTCCCATAACCTCAATGGGATGAGGCATGGCCACCATGTTGCCGAAGGCGGTCTTGGCCAGGACTTCCCGGGCGCGGACGGAAGCCAGAAATTCTTTGGGCACCAGGCCCCGTTCATACACGAAACCGCAGAGGGTCTGAAGAGCTTCTTCTTTGTCGGCAAATTTCATATGAGGCAGAAACAGCTCCCTGGGATAGATATCCAGGACCGGGCTGTCCGTTTTGCCCATCAGAGTCCTTTTCACTGCCTGAATATCGGAATTTTTCAGAAAATATTCCACTTCCTGGATGGGAACCGGAACCTTCACAGGGATGGGAACCGTGGTAAATATGTAGTCAATGTCCGCAAAATCCTGTTCCTGGATCCTTCCCACATCACAGACACTGATCTTGTTGATATAGGGGCCGAATTCCGTCTTGTACCGGTACAGGAGCAGCTGGGCGCTGCCTTTTCCGGATGCGCATACGAGAAGGATGTTCTTTTTGGCGATCTCTGTTTTCTTCCGTTCCAGAGCCAGCGCAAATAAAAGGGCGATATAGCCGATCTCGTCCTCCTTCACGATCTTGTGATACTTATGATTCAGAATCACACAGGATGTAGTGGCCATACTGTAGGCCAGAGAATACCTCCCTCTGATGTCCTTCAGAAGAGGGTTGGTCAGTTTCATATCGTGCTGGATGCGCACGACCAGAGGTACCAGATGCTGGCTTAAGGACATCCTCAATTCCAGATCATCCCGAAAATCAAATTTGAACGCGTCATAGACTGCCGAGAGCATAAAACCTACCAGATCACTGATCTCCGGGCTGATGATCAGGTTCCCCTCGGTCTCCTCCGCTATGGTGGTGTTGATCAGCATCTTCTTGCCCTCCAGATGGATGGCGATGTAGCCGATCTCGCTGTCCGGAAACTCTACCTGGAATCTCTCCTTGATCCTGCCCAGGATCTCCTCCGCGATGCGGTATGTCTTCTTGTCCCGGACCTTGTCCGCCTCATTCTCCATCATGGGGACGTAATGTCCGCCTCTCATGCGAAGGATCGCGATCTGGATATGGAGCACCAGGTTCTGAAAAGCAATGTTGGAAATGTCAAAATGATATCTGGACAGACACTCCTGAACGCACTGATGGATCCACTGGATCTCCTCCGTCACGTCCTGGTCTCCGTCCAGCTTCTCCGTCTGCTGGATCTTCTTGGCCACATATCCGGCGATACACAGCCTTCTGTCAAACTCTCTTCCCTCTACTCTGATGCCGTAATTGGGCTTTCTCTGCAGATGCAGGTGATGCTCCTCCAGAAGGTGCTCCACTTCCTTCAGATTGCTGGTCAGAGTCTTCTTGGAGATGTAGAGCATCTCGCTGAGCTCGTCCAGCTTCACATATCCGTCCGTGTTCAGCAGATATTCCAGCAGATACTCCACCCGTTCTTCCGAAGAGTTGGGAATTCCTGATTCCTGAAGCTCCTTCTTCTGCATCAACTCTTCCAGTTCTTTCTGTCTCTTTATGTCCTTAACTGCCAGACGGTAGCCCGAACCATGCTTCGACTCCACACAGACGCCGTAATCCTTCAGCAACTCATTCAGGTTCTTAAGCTGATTACGCACCGTCTTACTGCTGACGCCAAGGCTTTCTGCCAATCCCTCTGCTGTCTGATATTCATCTTTTGACAGCCTTCGATAAATATCACTCATTTGCCTGCTAACCATGTGCAATCTCCATTCTTACCGTCAATAGCTGTGCTATCATGCGTTAATTATGCTTCCATTGCATATAATTAGTACCATTATAACAAAATACTCCCTGTGAGCCAAGTATTAATTTTTATTTTTAAATAATCGGAGGGCCGCCGGATCCCCGGCGGCCCTTTTACACATCAGTCTGAAAAATATTTTTAAAACAGATCGTCCCCTTCAGCTATCCCGCCGTCCTCCTCCAGTTCCACGATGCGGATGGCCTCCCGGCTCTGGCCGATCAGCTCCTCCACGGACTCTCTGGTCAGGGAATCCTTTCCCACGATCAGTCCGATGACCAGAGCCAGGTTCACTCCCGTAACCAGCATGGTATTGGGCCGGTTTAAGAACAGATACATCATGCTGTTGACGCTTCCGCCGAACATGTCGGACAGCAGGATCACCTGATCTTCCGGCTCCACGGTCCCGTAGAAAGCGTTCAGCTCATCCTCCAGGGATTTGCTGCCTTCCATGATCTCCAGCAGCTTTTCACCGGAAAGCTGCGCGATGGGCGTCGTTATGATCGGAGATTTCC
>CAJUJV010000001.1:37811-61966 GCA_910586845.1 uncultured Hungatella sp. | reverse complement strand
CCAGGGATTTCTCATCCACATAGGCGTCAAACACGGTCATGCAGCTGCTGTCCCCCAGAAGAATGTCTATGGAGCTTTTCAGTCCGCTGGCCATGTGGCCGTGGGTTGACAAAAAGAATTTTACCATGATTTCCTCCTCGTATTAAGATCCTGCTGCAATCAGATCCCGGTAGCTGATCAGCTGTATGTCATTTTCCCGGATCCACTGCCTCATTCTGGCGCCGGTGACCATGGATAAGTCCCTGTTGCGGATCAGGGTGTAGGTAGACACCTGAAACAGTTCCTGGTCCACATATCCGCAGTGGGTCCCGATGAACCCGATGGGATGGGTCAGAAATTCCCTGTCTCTCAGAATACACTCCATGGGATCCGTGTTCATCTGTTCCTCCAGAGGGAAGGGCTTCTTGTTCCAGCCTGTCTGTCTGACGATGCCGTACCGCTCTATCATGTCTCTCACCAGGGGGATCCCGTACTTCTCCCCCATGGCTGCCATGGCCCTCCAGGTAGCCGGGGTGCTGTAGGAGTGGCCGTGAAGATACTCCGGCTTCTTTCCCGCCAGTTCCATAAACCGCCGGATCTGTGCTTCCGTCTCTGTCACACACTCCTCATAGACCACATGATCCTGACTGCCGTCTTCTGCGTCTATGGCCCGATGCATGCCGGAGGTCTTAAAGCTTCCGTCCTCCTGCACCAGAGATGGGATTCGTCCCGGGTCTGCGCAGGGCCGCCCTGCCACCAGGTTGATGTCCTGGCCCAGACACACATGGGAGTAAGGCTTCACCAACCGCAGGGCAAATTCTGCCGCCGGCATGTTGCTGAAAAGGCCTGTGCAGGTCACCACGCCGTCCCGGATCCCCTTTTCGATACCACAGCTGACGGCCTCCGTGATACCCAAATCGTCGGACTGTACAATTATTTTCATAGCGTCTCCACCGTTTTTTCTATTTTTCCGGAATCAGTTTCTTTAAGGGAACGGCAGGCTCTTCCGGCGTGGTCTGGTAGATACACTCCAGGCCCAGGCCCATAAGCTCCTGAAACTCCTTTGTCTCCTCGTCGTCGCAGTACAGGTTGTTGTCAAATCTGGCTCTCTCTTTTCCCGGTTTTTTCGGCGCCACGCGGCCGTAGTTGCCCACGTTGACAAAGGGGATGCCCTTTACGTTCTGAACCATCTTCAGGGCGTCCGCAGGGCTGTTGACCAGGACCAGAACCTTTAAAGGTTCGCATCTGGGGTCGTTTAAGGTACTTATGGCCGAATCCAGGGTCTTGATCACGGTCTTGATCCCCGGAGGCGCCGCCATCTTTAAGGATTTCTGGATCATAGGGCTTGCAGCCGCGTTGTCGTTGGCTACCACGATGCTGTCCACACCTGTATGGCGGGACCACTTGATGGCGATCTGCCCGTGGATCAGCCGTTCGTCGATTCTGAATAATTTGATCATGATTTTTCCTCCACTCTTCTTGCCATGGCCTCCGGATTAAAGATCCGCTCTGGAGTGTCCGTCTCTCTGTCATATACCTGTCTTCCGCCCACATAGGTTCTGTGGCAGACAAAATTCCTGTCGATCACCGTCAGATCAGCCCGTTTCCCCGGCCGGACAGAACCGGTCTCCCCGTCTATGCCCAGATACCTGGCCGGGTTCAGAGAAGCCATCTTCACCGCCTCCTCCATGGAGACTCCTACATGATTCACCAGCTGACCCATATTGCTTAACACCCATTTGCCGCTTCCGCAGATCCGCCCGTCGGAGTTGAGGATCAGCCCTTTCTCGTCGGCCCGCATCTCCCGGCCGTAGCGCATATAGGTTCCTGCCGGAAGTCCGGCTATGAAGTTGGAGTCCGAGATCAGGCAGAATCTGTCATATGACCTTAACCGGAACATCAGCTTCAGCATATCGGCGCAGATGTGGTTTAAGTCGGTAATCACCTCATACCACATATCATCCAGAAGCAGCAGCGCTCCCAGGGCGCCTACGTTGCGGTGATGGATCCCTCTCATGCCGTTGCCCAGGTGGGTGGCAATGTCAAACCCGACCTCCGCTGCCGCCGCGAAGATCTCTTCCGAATGGGCCGCCGTATGGCAGCAGGCCACCCTGATGTTTTGGGAATGGAGATACCGTATGACGTCATAGGCTCCCGGCAGTTCCGGAGCGATGGCCATGACCGCCATGTGCCCCCCGGCCTTTTCCACCAGCCGTCTGGTCTCCTCCACGCTGGGCAGAGGCCATTTCTCTCCCACGGTGTTCTCTCCGCCTCTGGCCCAGAAGGGACCTTCGCTGTGGATACCGTGGATCCTGGCGCCTTCATACTCCCGGTCCATGACTCTGACTATGGCCTCGAAGGCCTCCTCTTTGGCCGTAGGCAGGATCCCGGTGACTCCCACGGAGGCCAGGGCCTTCACATACCCTCTGATATCTTTGTCCTCACAGGGGTCCGTCATGGACCAGCCGCCGAAGCCGTGGTTGTGAACGTCGATGATGCCCGGGCAGACCCACAGATCTCCCAGATCCTCATAAGGCCCATCCCACCTGCCGCTGACGCAGGCTATTTTGTCGTCCTCTATGGTAAGGTAGCCGTCCACGACCCCGTCTTCCGTGTAAATACGTCTCGATTTCCAGGTCATTTTCCCCATAAGTCCGCCCCTCCTTAAAAGATCCCGAAGAACGCCAGCACGATGGAGATCAGAAGGATACCGAAGACCAGGGTAATGGGCTTATGGCCCTTCTTGATCAGCCGCACCAGTCCGAACACCAGGAGGATGGACAGAAGGCCGGGCATGATGGAATTGATGATATCCAGAACCACCACGGAAGTCTGTCCCACGGTGATGGTCCAGGCCAGTTTCACGTTGACGGAGGAGGCCACCATAGCACCTACCATGGTGATACCCATGACGCCTGCCGCCTTGGTCAGGGATTCCATAAGGCCCGATTCAAACACCGAGTCGATAAAGGAGGTTCCGTACTTGTAACCGGTCCGGAGAAGATACCATCTGGCCGCCATCTGGGAACCGCCGTAGATCAGCACGAACAGAAGGACTCCCAGGAGATTTCCCTGGCTGCACAGGCCGATGGCGATACCTGCCGCGATGACTCTCAGGCAGTTGAAGAAGAAGGCATCTCCGATTCCTGCCGTGGGGCCCATGAGAGCCACCTTAATATTTTCGATGACCCCGTCGTCCACGCTGCCCGTGGTCTTTTTCTGCCTCTCCAGAGCGTATGTGATGCCTGCGATCAGGGAAAACAGCACCGCGTGGGTATTGAAGAATCCGTTGTGCCGTCTCATGGCCTCGTTGCGCTCTTCCTGGTCCTCATAAAGCTCCTCCAGGGCCGGAGCCATGGTCAGGGCAAATGCATTGCCTTCCATCTTCACCATATTAAAGCCGGAAAATACCAGTCCCGAATTCCAGAACATCTTCCGCAGGGTCTTTTTCTCCTGCTCGCTGTAAGTCGTCTTTGCCATCAGAATAAATCCTCCTCTTCTGCAGATTCTGCCGTGTCCGCTGCCCTGCTTCTCTTCACATCATTGATCTTCTTCTCCGTATTGAAGTAGACAAAGGCCATGACTGCTGCAATGATGGCGATGGCCACGGTAGGCAGCTGCATATACTTCTGGAGCACATAGCCGATGAAGAAGAACCAGCCGATCTCTTTGTTCCAGATCATGGAGATCAGGATAGCAAATCCGATACCGGTCATCATACCGCTGGCCGCGCTTAAACCGGACATGATAAAGGGCGGAAGGCCGTTCATGACGCTCTCTAAGCCCTGAACACCGAAAGAGATAGCCGCAAACAGAATAATGGCCTGGGGCAGACGGTCGAAAAACAGGCCGCAGCCGATGACCTGCATCCGGTAGGAGTTTACCTTTCCGCTTCCTGCCATCCTCTCCCAGTAGGGAGCCAGAGCCGCCTGAACCGGCTTCCACATCTCATTGGCAGACCCCATGAGGGTTCCTATGGGCATGGCCAGGGCCAGTCCCGTCTCCACATCCGCACCTGTCAGAATAGTGTAGGCCACGGCCACGATGCTGCTGGCGCAGGCGTCCGCCGGTACGGAGCCTCCGATAGCGGAGATTCCCATAAAGATGGCTTCCAGAGATGCCGCCATGACGATTCCCGTCCTCAGATCCCCCAGAAGCAGTCCGGTCAGTGTAGCCGTCACGATAGGCCTCTGAAGGGTCTGCCAGCTGAGAAGCCGGTCGATGCCCTGAACCAGCAGCCACACAAACGCACAGATCAATCCACTTTGTACCATAAATCAATTCCCCTTTCTTCTTTCTGTAAACCAGAAAACGTTTTGATAGTTCCATTATAGCGGAATCGGAAAATGGTTCCATCTATTTATGTGCATGATGTGTAGGTTCGTATCCGTTTTTGCCCTTGCCATAGTGCATTTTTCTGTCCCTCACAATTCTTCCCGGATCCTCTCCGTCAAAATATCCATCAGATTGTCCGAATCCACCTCCCCGGCCAGTTTCTCCATGCCCGTGGACAGTTTTCTCAGGATCTGTTCCGTCATCTTAAGGATCTTTGGATCCCCGCCGAAATCCACTGCCGCAAACACCACCGCCCTGACCGTTTTCTCCATATAGGTCACCGGCTTTTTCAGGAGAAACAGTTCAAAGATCCGCCGGCCCGTATCCTCCGCCGGGATCATCAGAGTCAGGATCTGGCTGTGGATCCGGGCGATGCGTCTTTCCGAAAAATACCTGGCCAGCCGTTCCTTCTCTTCCGGATTCTTCCCCCACTGATAGGCGATCAGCTGGAAGATGCCCTCGGTCTGTCCCGCGGCAAAATCTCTGTGGACCCACACCGTGTCCCATCCGCACCTGGCAGCCACCGATCCCAGGTCATACCCCTTCCTCACCACTTCCCTCCGGATCCGCTCACAGTCCTCCGGCTGAGGGATCTGGCTCACCTGGATATAGGGCCAGGTATACCGGTAGGCGTAGGGCGAAAAACTGCCGATGAGACAGTCATAATCCTCCGGCGGATATTTTCTGCCCTCATACAGGCCGCTGACGGTCAGCCTGCCGATCCACTCCGTGCCCAGCTGCCGTTTCAGGCTGTCCGCAATCACCCAGGCGCTCTCCTTGCCGTTTCTGGCGCAGATCAGGATCCTGCGGGGAATGTAGGAATAGGAGATCCGGCTGATCATCCTGAAAAATCTCACTGCCAGGAGCTGGATGCTGTATTCATTGATCTCGATTTCCCAACGGGATCGTAGGATCTGTGCCGTCTCGTCCGCCAGCTGCATGGACAGCACCGAATCCTTGATGTCGTTGTCCGATACGATGTTTCCCACTGTCCGGGACTGACAGAAGCCGTACTTGGCCTGCAGAAAAATCCGGACAAACCAGGGCTCCAGCTTCCGGGCAAAGCCGGGATCGATGTCGGGAAAAGGCAGGTTCCACCGGCGGGTCAGGATCTCCACCACCTCCCCCGAAGCCTTCTGCGCTTTCTCGTAACACTCGGGAAACCGTTCCTTCAGGCCGTCCTCCTCCTCCAGGTCCGCCCACATCTGAAGCAGCACGCAGAGGGCTTCCGTCTCCTCATCGTCTTCCTGAAATTCAGGAAATTTCTTTAATGCTTTCATGATCCGGCCCCCGATCTCATACTCCGGGCTTCTTTGCAGTTCTTCCCTGTACTGCCCCCACAGGCAGTCCTCCCGGTTCATCCTTCGTCCTGCCTTCATCCGGTTCCTCATGAGCAGGGTGTAGTTGATCATCCTGTTTAAAAAGCTGTCAAACATCTCCAGGCTGGAACCCCGGATGATCCACAGCACCGCGTTCCGTATCTCCTCCCGGTCCCCTCTGTCCTCAAAGGCCTCCTCAAATTTGTCGTCGCGAAAGGCCACCACCCGTTTTCGAAAATGATTCTCGTACAGCTCCAGAAAGCAAAGCCTCCGGCTCAGCTCGTCGCCTTCCAGCTTAAGTCCTTTTCCCGGTCTGGCCCGGAGCGTGAGACCGAAAGAACCCAGAAATTCCCGTACCCCGGCCATCTTCTTTTTCATGTCGCTCTCCGAGATGTAGAGGGCTTCGGCCAGGTTCTCCAGGCGGAAATATCCGTCCTCATCCGCCTTTTCCCGGCTGATTACCGCCCTGGCGATGCGGTAGACCGGATTTTCTTTATATCCCTTCTCCGTGTTGCAGAACAGGATATCCAGAGCCTCTTTGGCCTGCTCAAAGCACTGAGGATCTTCCACCTTCAGCACGTATCCTTTTCCCCTGACCGCCTCCAGACGGCAGCCTTTTTTCCTGGCAAGGTCTTTTAACTGCTCCGCGTCCTTCTTCACCGTGCGCTCGCTGACCTGAAGTCTGGCTGCCAGTTCACTGGCTTTCTTGTAATCCATTGTGTCCGACAGCAGATAAAACATCCTCAGCAGTCTTTTCTCCTCCGTTAGCAAGTCTTTCAGCCTCCCTTCAGTTTTCATAACCATATCATATTTTCTCTTATATTTCCATGCTATATGCACAAAAGGCTGTTGCGAAGCCGGGGGAAGCATATTATAATTACTAGGGAAAGGAGAAGGATCTATGAGTGGAAAAGTGTATGCTCTGTCAGATCTTCACGGACATTATGACGCTCTTTGCGCCATGCTTAAGAAAATCCGTTTCTGTGACGATGACAGGCTGTATATTTTAGGTGACTGCAATGACCGGGGGGAGAAGGCCATGGAGATCTATCATTTTATCCAGCAGCACCAGGATAATGTGTTTCTGTTAAAAGGAAACCATGAGCTGATGATGAGGGATTTCCTCTTAAAAGACGACTGGACCTGTCCCCAGGGTAGGATCTGGCAGTGCAACGGCGGAGACAAGACCATGGAACAGATGGATAAGTTTCTGCAGAAGGACTGCTGCACCCACAAGGACTTTGAATGTAAACGAAAGGAATTCCGGCACTGGCTTATCGAGTATGTGGACTCGCTGCCCAGCTATATTGAGCTGAATGTAGGAGGCCAGGCCCTGGTGCTGATCCACGCGGGGATCGACCCGGAAAAGCCTCTCCACGAGCAGGACGAAGAGATCTGCGCCTGGATCCGGGAGTGGTTCTACATGTCGCCGGCCCTGAAAGGCAAGACCATCATATTCGGTCACACGCCTCTGTGTCATCTCAACGGCGGCAATAATTTTGATGTCTGGTTCGATCCTTATTATCATGACAAAATCGGCATCGACGGCGGTCTGGGGCCCTTTGACAACGGGCAGCTGAACTGCATCTGCCTGAACGATATGTCGGTGACCGTAATCAAGAAAAAAGACCTGGGAGGGGAAAGGGAGGCTGTGTGATATGGATGTGCTGCTGGCAAGAATTCTCAAATATTTAAACGGAGCGCTTGTTTATGACGATGCCTATAAGTTCTGCACTTACATCGTGGATCATTATCTTGAGATGGAATCCATGACAAAGGAACGGATCCTGGCAGAGACCGGCATCGACGAGAACAATATGGACAATTTTATCGGCCGCCTGGGCTGCGATTTTGACTGGCAGACCTTTCACCGGATCTTTGTCCAGCACCATCTGACCCGTCTGGATCAGATCCGGGGACGGATGGTGGGCCTGAGAGCTGCCGATCTGGTAAAGAACATGAAGAAAGACATGTCCGACCAGGAGATGCTGGACTATGTGTCCGTGATCTGTGAACAGATCGACAGCCACAAGAGGATCTTCATCATCGGAGCCCTCTACCCCATGTCCATTGCCGTGGAATTTCAGACCGACCTGATCACATTCGGCAAGAACGTGGTTCAGTACCACAATTATGATCCGACAATTACCTTTACGGGAGATGATATGCTGGTGTTCATCTCTGCCACAGGCAGGGCCATGAACGGATTCCTCCAGGCCAAAGGCAGCCTGAACCCGGAGGCGGCCACCAGCCTTCTCATCACTCAGAATCCGGTGTACACCCGGCAGGAGCACAAGATCAGCAATTATGTCCTGAGACTTCCCGGGCGGTATGACGGGCTGGACTTTAATTACCAGCTGATGCAGATCTTTGACCTGCTCCGGATCCAGTACTATCAGAAATATTATCTGGGAATGTAGGGGGATCGTACATATGACAGAATCGTCAGACAACACCTTGATCCGGCAGTTCAGACAGTGGGTCCTCACTCAGACCAGTCCGGATTATAAACTCTTTGTCAATGAAAAAGATAACAATGTGATCGTGCTGGAGACCAGCTACTGCCGCGGGGAGGTCACTTTCTTCCCCATGGAGATCATCCAGCTGAGCGTGCTGAATCTCATGAGCAACCGGCATGAGTTTTATCTTCATTTTCAGATGCACACCCTGGATCACGCCATGAAGTTGTTCGGAGAGATGGTGGAGAGCGTAAAGGAGCTGGCGGTGAAACCTCCCGTCCGGGTCCTTCTGTCCTGTACCAGCGGCCTGACTACGGGATTCTTTGCCCAGAAGCTCAATGAGTCGGCCCAGCTTCTGGCCCTCAATTACGAGTTTGCAGCCGTCTCTTACGGAAATCTGTATCATGTGGCCAGCCAGTATGACATCATCCTTCTGGCGCCTCAGATCTCCTATGTATATGAGACCGTGAAAAAGGTTCTTCACAATAAAAAAGTGTATCTGATCCCTCCCAAAATCTTCGCTACTTATGATGTGAAATCCGTGTTCTCGGACCTGGATTCCCTGATCTCTTCCTCCAGGCAGTCCGGGAGAGCCCCGATTAGGCAGCTGCCCTTAAAGCAGCAGGTAAAGGCGCACGTAAAGATCCTGACCATCGCCCTGATCCGGGAAGATGACCACTATCTCCTGTCCTCCAGAATCTACGGAGAAGACCACAGCGTGATCTTCGACGAGGTCAGCATCAAACCGCGGATCAGCATGGACGACGTGTGCGATATCTGTGACACGGCTTTCGCCATCTATCCTGAGATCAAAGTGGCAGGCCTGGCCATGCCGGGGATCATCGATCAGGGACGCATCACCCTTCTCAAACAGGGCTTTGACGAAAGCGACGTCCTGGAATCCCTGTCCCAGAGGTACTCCCGGAAGTTTATTATCAGCAACGATGCCAACTGTATCGCCGTGGGATACTACTCTTCCCAGGATAAGTATCATTCTCTGTCCTTCTTCTTCCAGCCCAATATCGGATCCACCGGAGGAGTGGGCAGTATCCACAACGGCCAGCTGATCGAAGGCTACCGTCATGTAGCCGGGGAAGTCCAGTTTCTGTCTCAGGCCAATGAAGACGGCCTGTTTCTGTCCCCCGCATTCCTGACTCCGGAGGGAACTCTGGCCTGGGCGGCACAGTGCATCACCTCCATCATCAGCATCCTGGGGCCGGAGATCATCCTGCTGTCCTGCCGCCTGATCGTCAGAATCGAAGATCTGGTGAAGGAACTGGAAAAGTATATTCCCCGCAAATATATCCCCGAGATCGTTCAGATCGACAGCGTGAAGGATTACATGCTTCTGGGGCAGATGATCCTCTGCACAGAGGCCGTGGAGCATCACAAATAGTTCTTCACCCGGTTTAATATACGCACCATGGCAGCATACTCCAGCAGTCTGTCCACCTGCTTCGCTTCGCTCCTGCGATAGCTGTCAATGATCAGGTCAAAGACTGCCGGATCTATGCTGTCCTTAAACCGGATGACATCGCAGACGCTTCTCTCCAGGTCATACACCGTATATGAGCCGAAGGCAGTCTCTATCTTTCTGGAATACTCCCTGAAAAGACTGTCCCCGAAATAATGTCTGGACACGGGAAAATTCATCCGGAACCTGCTGCGGTCACTTCTTCTGGTGGCTGCAGACACCCGCTCCGGTTCCACGGAGATCAGTCCCTGATAGAAACATGCGCTGTCTGCACAGATGATCAGGTTCGGATTGGTGATACACAGTTCAACCGCCTTGTACTCTGCCGGTTTCCCGCAGCCGGCGCAGGCCAGCCAGTAATGGCCGTGAGAGATCTTTTCCAGCATCCCCTTGTCCACAAACACGGCGATCTGGCGGTTGGTGATACCGCTTTTCAGCAATTCTTCGGTAGTGATATAGCCCGTCCGTTCATTTGCTATGGTTTCAAGCCTCTTTACAGTCGCTTCCCGCATATGGCCCTCCCTCCTGTTTTATCTCATGGTCCACGTGAATTCTGATTTTAGTATACCATATCCGTTTTCCCCCTTCAATGCGTTTTCCTGAAACTTCCCCGGAGAAATAACAGATAACTCTGGACTTTCGGGACATTTTTCCTTATACTTAAAACCAGAAAGCTTTTAGATCCGTCCGGAAGGAGCGTTCCGGAAATCTTACTATGGAGGCAAAGATTGAATATGAAATTATTTGGAAAAAAACCGGCTCCCCAGCCCAGACCCAGGACTGCGAAACGCCAGCCGTCCCCTGAGGCTCCCATGGATTTTTCGAAAAAAAATCCATGTTATGAATATCTGGATTCCATATTATCCGAGACGGAGCGCCGTGCAAGCGGTTCCGCCATTAAGATCTACATCGAGAATTTCAAGCGGCTCAATGAGATCTTCGGCTACGACTACTGCGAGGCGCTGCTGCAGCAGATCCTGGACTATCTGAGGCGGGCCACGGGAAAGCGGCTCCACCATTTCATCGGTATGGAATACATCGTTATCCTGGAGCACACCACCAGCAGTCAGGCTCAGGCCATATGCCAGGAGATCCTGGACCGCTTCGAACATGTGTGGACCGTGGGGGAGATCGACTGTGTCTGTTCCATCCAGATCGGTATCTGTTCCTTCCCCTCCTACGCCTCCTCTGCCGGTCAGCTGTTAAAGTGCCTGGATATGGCTGTTTCCAAGGCCTCCGAGTTCGGTTCCAATCAGATGGCCGTCTACAATTCCTCTCTGCAGGAGCAGGCCCTTCGGCGCCACACTATCGCCATGTATCTGAACGAAGCCCTGGACCGCCAGGAGATCGAAGTCAGATACCGTCCTACCTACAGCATAGAGAAGAAAAAATTTGTCCGGGCAGAACTGTATCTGAGAATCTTCGTAAAAGGCCTGGGCTTTGTGGGGACCCCTGAATTTACGCCTGTGGCCGAGGACTCGGGCCAGATACGGACGCTGGAATATTTTGCCCTGGAACATCTGGGAGCCTGTATCGCAGAACTGATGGAACAGGGAATCGAATTTGAATCTGTCAGCACCCGGATCTCTCCTCTGATGCTGATACAGGACGACTTTCTGGCCAAGATCGAGACCCTGATCCGGCGCTATCAGATCCCTGCCGGCAAGATGGCTCTGGAATTCTCCGAGAACGCTTTCCTCACCACCCAGCTGAACATGAGCATGGCCCTGGAAAGCCTGGCCGAGATGGGAGTAGAGATCATCTTAAATGATTTCGGTTCCGGATACTCCAGTATCTCCAGCCTCATGAACCTTCCCGTCAACACGGTAAAATTTGAGCGCATGTTCATCTGGCAGCTGGAGAATAACCCCAAGGCCCGCATCATGGTGGACAGCCTGATCCAGATGGCAAAAAATCTGGGCCTGAAGATGATCGCCGAAGGCGTGGAGACCCAGCATCAGCTGAAGGTGCTGAGCCGGGCCGACTGTCTGTATCAGCAGGGCTTCTATTACGCCCCCACCATGGAAAAGCAGCTTCTGCTCCAGCTGATGGACTGCTCCATGGAAGAGTCCAAGATCATCCTGGACCGCGCCAAGGCCGCCGTGAGAAAATAAAAGTGAAAAATAAAACAGGGAAAGGACACATGTCTCATGTCTCTTTCCCTGTTCCTGATCTTGAAAACAGTGCCTTGGCGGAAACTCCCGGCAGCCTTCCCAGCTTCCCCGACAGGGCGCTGATCTTGTCCATGGGTGCATCGATGACGATACTGATGATGCTGACCCCTTTCTTTTCATAGGGCAGTCCCATGCGGCCGATAATAAACTCACCGTACTGGTGGAGCAGCCGGTTCACTTCCTCCACTGCCTTCTTGTCCTCTATGATGATGCCGATGACGGCGATCCTTGTATCCTGTCCCATGATCTCCCCTTCACAAAAACATTCTCCCTTGCGCGTAGTGCGCATCCTAAGCGGAGCGTTTTTGTTTCATAGGACGCAATTTCCTATGAAACAAAAAAGCACCGGCCCCGATGCTTTCCGTCATCAAAACCAGTACTTCGCCTGCGCCTTCAGGGACTCGAACCCTGGACAAATAGATTAAGAGTCTACTGCTCTACCAACTGAGCTAAAGGCGCTTTGACCTTTATTATTGTAAGGCCAACAATCGTAATTGTCAAGGATATAATTTAAAAAAATATTTTAATGCTCCCAGCAGATTAGCGTCATTGCCCTTCTCGCAGGCCACGATCCTGGGCAATAGATATTCCATCTGCTGACCCTTCACCAACTCTCTGTAAGTCCTGCCGATCTCTTCGATGATCCATGGATCCGCACTGATACCGCCTCCTATGGCGATGATCTCCGGATCATAGGCAAACTGGACATTGACACAGCCTATGGCCATGTAATGAAGAAATTCCTCCAGAGTCTTCCCCACTTTTGCGGTGCCTGACGACAGGATATCCCCGTCTTCCCGGCACACCGCGTATTTTATACTGGTTCCTCCCACGTCAAGACAAAGATACTTTCTCTCCCGCAGTCCTTCTTCCATCTTAACCCGCCCTTTCTTTAAATGCTGTATTTTCTGGTTGAATTATAACATCTCCGGGCAGTGATTACAAGTTTCCCGCAACAAAAAAGCACCGGCCCCGATGCATGCTGTTATCATCAAAACCAGTACTTTACCTGCGCCTTCAGGGACTCGAACCCTGGACAAATAGATTAAGAGTCTACTGCTCTACCAACTGAGCTAAAGGCGCTTTTCTAATATATAATGTCCTGTAAGACACGTAAGGCATTATAACGCATCACTCAGGGCTTGTCAACCATTTTTTACAAATTCTCCTATGAGAATTTTAGTCTGTTCTGTTGCGATTCACAGCCACAGCCAAAACGGAAAACCGCAAAAAGGCGGCAGACAGCGAAACTGGTGGTTTTCACATGTTCGCAAAGAGGCTGTGAATCGCAGATATATCTCGTTTCGGCAGAGGACTTTCGTCTGCTCTTTACAGAGCTTCCTCCAGAGCCGCCACCAGCGTCCTCTTATCCTGCATCCCGATCATCTTCTTCACGGCTTTTCCGCCTTTGAACACGATAAATGTAGGGATGGACATGACGCCGTACTCCATGGCCACATCCTGATTTTCATCCGTATTGATCTTGCCCACCTTGGCCTTGCCCTCATATTCGCCGGCCAGGGCATCCACCACCGGAGCCATGGCCTTACAGGGGCCGCACCAGTCCGCATAAAAATCCACCAGTACCGGTATGTCGGACTGGTACACCTCTGTTTCAAAATTATTGGTTGTCAGTTTCAATGCCATCTTGTTCTCTCCTTCCCTTCCAGGTTATTTTTTCTTGCCGCCGTCCTTTAAGGCTTTCTCGGCTTCTTTTAAAGATTTCTGCCATCTGACGATCTGTCTGTTGAGTTCTGTCTTGTCACAGGTGGCCTGCTGCAGTTTCTTGATAATGGTATCTTTCACAGCCATGGGTCTTCACCCCATATCCGTTTTCTAATAAGATACGCAGATTCTGTCTTTCTATTCCGGTGTCCGGGAGCTTTCTTCAGGCTTTGCCCTGTCCGCCACCAGTTTGCACACAGGTTTCCCTTCTGCGGAGAACTTCATCTCGTATTCGGTCATGACGTTCCCCTCTGCATAGGGGCTGTGATGAAGATCAAAGGTATACATCTGTATCCTCCAGCCGGCCGCGGGAACCGACTCCAGGGAGTAATCGAACAGCTCCCGGTTGTCTGTCTTAAACTCCAGAACCCCGTCGTACTTCAGAATCTTGTGATAAACTGCCAGAAATTCCGGGGAGGTAAGGCGCCTTTTGGCATGGCGGTCCTTGGGCCAGGGATCGGAAAAATTCAGATAGATCCTGTCCACCTCTTCCGGTCCGAAGATGTCCGCCAGAGTCCTGGCATCCACCCGAAGGAACCACAGATTGGGCAGGTTTAAATTCTCCCGCTTCCGGATAGCCTTTAAAAGGACGGTGGAATACATCTCGATCCCCACATAGTTGATACCCGGATTGGCTGCGGCAAGTTCCATGAGGAATCTCCCCTTTCCCATCCCCACTTCGATGCGGACAGGGTTCCCGTTGCCGAAAAGCTCCGCCCACCGGCCTCTGTACTCCCGGGGCTCCTGGATCACATAGGGACTCTCCCCAATCTGTTCCTCCGCCCCTGGGATATGACGCAATCTCATAGCTGTTCCTCCTCCGGAAATTCTTTTGTCTTATCATTCTATCATCCGGTCATGATCTTTTCAAGTTTCTCTTTTATTGTTTTATTTTTTCTTACAATGTAAAATAGTGCGTGCATAAACTGTCGAAAACTAGTATAATGGTACATATGGATAGCACGGTTCATTTTTGATCTACAAAGGAGGACTCTATGGCAGTATCAGATATTGCGAATACCTGGGATAAGATACGGCAGGGCGTGAAAGATGCCGAGATGCTGATCACCCAGAAAAAATACAACCTCTCTATGGTAAAATCCCGTCAGGTTCTCGAACTGATGGTTGATTATCTGTGCAACGCGGCATCATTTTCAGAGGAAGATCTGGCTTCCTCCATCGATACCCTCTATGAAAGCGAGTGGATCAGCAAGACCACCTGCGAGCACTATCACAAGATCCGCATGCTGGGCAACAAAGCAGTCCACGAGGGCAACGATAACGGCTATGATGCCAATCAGGCCTATCATCTTCTGTCCCAGGAGGTCTACACCTTTGCCAATGATTACAAAAAAGGCCGTTCCGGCGGCGGGCCCGCCGCCGGAGGCCCGGCTCCCAGAGGAGGCTCCTCCGGTTCCGGCAGACAGGGTACCCGGGATCCCAGGGCCAGATCCTCCGCAGGGCGGAATTCTTCCAGAAATTCCGGCCGGCGCAGTTCCGGCTCCAGAAACTCCAAAAGTCAGGGAAACCGAAGCCGCAGACGGCCTAAGCCCAGCGGATTCTCTCTCACTCCTGTGGATCTGATCCGCCTCGGTCTCCTTCTGGCAGTGGTGCTGGTCATCGCGCTGACCGTCCGCCTCATCACTCCCAAAAAGCCGGAAGAAGATGAGACTTCCTCTTCCTCCTCCCTTCCTGTGGAGACCACCCTGCCGGAGACCGTGGCTCCCACCACGACTCCCCCTGCGGAGACTATGGCTGATACCACCCCTGCCCCTGTCTATAAGACTTCCAGCGCCCTCAACGTCCGCTCGGAACCGTCTACCGCAGGAGAGATCCTGACTGTCCTGGAGATCGGCACCATCGTGGATTATGTAGAAGATTATGACGATGAGTGGACCATAATCAACTACAACGGCGTACAGGCCTATGTGTCCAGTCAGTATCTGATTCACGATTAAAGCTCCTGTAACAGGCAGGGAACCGCCGTTTTCCCTGCCTGTTGTGCATCTTTTTGCCTCTTACCACTTGTCTCATCCTTCATATTATAATATAATACTGTATCTGACAGGAAAGAAAGAAAAGAGGGTTCTTTTATGAAATATATCCACTATTGCCTCGGGATCGTGTTTGCCTTCTGCCTCATGACCGTACTGCTTATTACTTCCGTTGAGGCAGTGACCTACTGGACTCCGGGCTACTACGAGAAGGAATATGCCAGATACCAGGTGACTGAAGTTGTCTCCATGGAGATGGAGGATCTGCTGGATGTGACCCGGGAGATGATGGCCTATCTAAGAGGCCGGAGGGATGATCTTCATGTTCCCACTGTGGTGGACGGACACCCCAGAGAATTTTTCAACGACCGGGAGATCGCTCACATGGAGGATGTGAGAGGCCTTTTTCTGGGCGGACTTATGGTACGCCGCATCTGTATCGCGGCTGCCTTAATGTGCCTGCTCCTGCTGGTACTTCTCAAAGCCCGGATCCGCCGTGTACTTCCCGGGGCCGTGTGCGGGGGGACCGGACTGTTTTTTGCACTTATATGCGGGCTGGCTGCATTGATCTCCACAGATTTCACCAGGTATTTTATCATTTTCCATCAGATCTTTTTTGACAATGACCTGTGGATCCTGGATCCTGAGACAGACCTGCTGATCAATATTGTGCCGGAGCCCTTTTTTATGGACACCGCGGGCCGGATCGCCCTGGTGTTTGCTATCCCGGTACTGATTATCTTTCTCCTGTGCCTTTTCCTGCTTCTCAGGAACCGGAAGGCCGGGACAGACGGAGCGTGACTGATATGAAGCGATTATTATCACTGATCCTGTCCGTTGTCTTACTTGCAGGTCTGTTTCCTTTCCGGGTACAGGCTGCAGCGCCTCTCTGGCCTGAAAACATCTCCATCCAGGCCGAGGGCGGCATTGTCATGGATGCGGACACAGGAACCGTTATATTCGGAAAAAATATTCACACGGCCTACTATCCGGCCAGTATTACCAAGATCCTCACCGCCCTAATCGTCATCGAGCGGTGTGACCTGGACGAGATGGTGACCTTCTCCCACAATGCGGTATACAATGTGGAATCCGGGAGCAGCAGCGCCGGACTGGATGAGGGCGACGTCCTCAGCGTCCGGGACTGTCTCTATGCCCTGCTCTTAAAGTCTGCCAACGAGGCTGCCAACGCTCTGGCAGAGCATGTGGCCGGCACTACGGAAAGTTTTGCGGAGCTGATGAATGTCAGGGCTGCCTCTCTGGGCTGTCAGGACTCCCATTTTGCCAACCCCAGCGGACTCAATGACCCGAACCACTATACCTCCGCCTATGATATGGCCCTGATCGGCCGGGCCGCCCTTGAGAATCCCACGTTTATGGAGATCGATTCCACACTTTACTACGATCTCCCCGTCACCAAGCGGAACAAGGAGGGGCTCACCATCTATCCGGGCCACAAGATGATCAAGAAAAACATGCCGGAATACTACAGCGGCGCCCTGGGCGGCAAGACCGGCTACACTTCCCTGGCAGGCAACACTCTGGTTACTTTCGCCAGCCGGGATGGCATGAACCTGGTTGCCGTGGTCCTCAACGGACACTCAACCCATTACTCGGACACCAAAACCATGCTGAATTTCGGCTTCAGAAATTTTCTTACGGTTCCTGCCGCGGATTTTGACAAGGATTTTACCTCCATTGACAACGACATGACCATCGGAGGCCTTTCCCCTACAGGCCTGTCCGGCCTGGAGCTGGATCCCTCCATGAAGATCACTATCCCAAAAGATGCGGTATACAGCTCCATAACCTCCCGTCTGTCCTATGATCTGACAGATCAGGATCCGGCAGGCTCTATTGCCCGCGTTCAGTATTACTGGGACGAACGGCCTATCGGTTTCACCTACCTGATTGTCACAGCCGTCTCCCCGGATCAGGTCATGCTTCCGGCTCAGGTCTCCTCCCTGGCCGAATCGCCGGCACAGACAGACCCGGAGAATCTGTCCGGACAGGAGACCGGCAGCGATGACGTTTCTCTGAGTGAAGCTTCCGGAGACCAGGCAGTTCTTCCGGCTCCCGCCTCCTGGGAAGGCCAGCCGGCTCCTCTGTCCGACGAGACCGATCCCACGGAGGCTGCCTCCCTTACAGGGACCCCGGGTATTCCCCGTTTCGTGTACCTGATCGCCGGCTGTGGGGCGGGGATCCTCCTTCTGTCAGCCGCAGGGATCATCTTTGTCATTCACTCCAGAAAGAAAGAAGAGGAGGACCGGATTCTGCGCCGTCAGAGACGTCTGGAACGTCTGGAGCAGGCAGGCATAACTCCTGACGAATTCGACTCCATGGTCCAGAGACGCCGCTCCATGGCTGCTCAGAAACGTGGCTCCCGCCTCAGAAGGTATCATGATGATGAGCTGGTTTAAACGGAACTCCCGCCTCCATCACGAACCGTTTTGCGGCCGGTCCGTCCTCTGCCGCGATGTGGCGGTCTCCCTGTTCTGCATGACCGTCGCCACACTGCTGGCATCCGGTTTCTTCCTGCTGTCCCACAATACTGCTAATGTAGCCATCCTCTACGTTCTGGCCACGGTCCTCATCGCTCAGAATACGGAAGGCTACATCCCCGGCATGATGGCTTCTGTCATCAGCGTCATCCTGATCAACATGGTCTTTACCTATCCGTACATGGCGCTGAACTTTACACGGGATGGTTATCCTCTGACTTTTCTGGGGATGCTGCTGATCTCTTCCCTTACCAGCACTCTCACCACTCATTTAAAGGACCAGACCCGGGTTCTCAAAGAGCGGGAGCACATGCTCATGGAGGCCGAGAAAGAGAAGATGAGGGCCAATCTGCTGCGGGCTATTTCTCACGACCTGCGCACTCCCCTTACAGGGATCCTGGGAGCCGCCTCTTCCTACCTGGAGCAGGGTTCCCAGATGACGGACAGCGACAGAGCCGACCTGGTGGAAGCCATCGCCGACGAGGCCCAGTGGCTCCTTCATATGGTGGAAAATCTCCTGTCCGTCACCAGAATCAACGACCGGACCGCCGGTGTCACCACTTCCCTGGAGCCCCTTGAGGAAGTGGTCTCCTCGGCTCTGCAGCGCCTGCACAAACGGATCCCTGACTCCAAAGTCCAGGTTCGGATCCCTGACGACCTTATCATGGTGCCCATGGATGCCACTCTCATCGAACAGGTGCTGATCAACCTCCTGGAAAATGCGGTGTACCACAGCGGCTCCGCTACTCCTATCCTTCTGACCGTATCCGCAGACAGCCGTCTGGTCTGGTTCCGGATACGGGATTACGGCCGCGGCATTGACCCCGATTCTCTGGATACCCTGTTTGACGGATACACTTCCACTCAGAATCGCAGCAGTGATTCCCATAAGGGCATGGGAATCGGGCTGTCTATCTGCAGGACCATTATCAATGCCCATCACGGACAGATCTCCGTCGCCAATCATCCAGACGGCGCGGAATTTACATTTACTTTACCTTTGGGGGAGCATATCTATGAATCAGAAATTGACCGCAGTGATCATTGAAGATGAGAAACATATATGCCGTTTTATAGAAACGGTTCTCAGCGCCGAAAACTACAGGACCTTTACGTCTGCCTCGGCCGCAGACGGACTCTCGATCATCACTTCCCAGTGTCCCGACATCATCCTTCTGGATCTCGGGCTTCCCGACATGGACGGTCTGGAGGTGATCCGCAGAGTCCGACAGTTTGGCGACACTCCCGTGATCGTCATCTCTGCACGGACTCAGGAGGATGAGAAGGTAGCCGCCCTGGATGCCGGGGCCGACGACTATGTGACCAAGCCCTTCGGCACCTCAGAGCTTATGGCCCGCATCCGCACGGCCCTCAGACACCACCGGAGTACAGACTCCGCAGATCCCGTATACAGCTGCGGAAAGCTGGTGATCGATTTTGAAAAACGGCTCATCACCCTTGAGGGCCAGGAGGTTCACCTGACCCAGATCGAGTACAAGCTGGTGTCGCTTCTGGCCAGACAGGCCGGCAAGGTCCTTACCTATGATTATCTCATGCGTCAGATCTGGGGACCCTACAGCGACGACAACAACCAGATCCTCCGGGTCAACATGGCCCACATCCGCAGGAAACTGGAGAAGAATCCGGCAGAACCGGAGTACATCTTTACGGAGATCGGAGTGGGCTATCGGATGCGCGAGGAATAGGCCTTTCTTTTCTGGCGTCGATCCGGATATGGCGCTTATTCCTCTGTTCCTCTTTCTTCTGGAACACGCTCTGAGCGCCCTCTTCATCTACGGCTCTCATGGTTTTCACCACATAGATCTCCCCGCTCTCTGATTTTTTCATGCGCATCTTTCCCCGCACATAGCCGTGCTGGGGACAGATACCCAGGGTAAAATACTGCTTCTGGTTAAGAGAAAACCACCGAACCTTTTTTCTCAGCATCCTCCGGCACTGATGACATACCAGCTCTGTGACCTTTTTGTCCTCCAGCGCCTCCTCCTTGGTCTCAAAAGTCCGGGATACGAATTTGCAGTAGGTGGGAAATCTCAGTTCCACCTCTTCTTCCCTGGTCTCCGGCACCCTGTAATAGTCCATGGAGATATAGGGCTCCCACACCCCGGGATCCATATGCTGCAGAACCTTCCCTGTGTAAAAGGCATCGTCCAGAGCCCTGTGGAACGGACGGTCCTGCCTGATGGCCAGTTCCTCCACTGCCCGGTCCAGAGATACCTTCTCCCGGATATTCCCGCGGACCAGCGCATAGAGCTTCTGCACGTCATAGTAATACAGGGGTTTCTCAAAAGGATTCTCTATGTGATAATATCCCATATTTCTCTGCAATTCCGTCAGGTCCATGGCTCCCCACGTACAGAACCGGCAGCCGCTGCCGCACCATTCCAGAAAATCCCGGATCACTTCTGTAAACGGCTCTCCTCCTCTTTTCAGCTCCGTCATGTCCATATGGGTTACTTCTGAAATTTTGCGGTGAAGCTGGGGATAGACCTGGGGGGTGATGAGACGGTGGAACTCCGAAATCACGGAAAAATCTCCGTCCATTTTCACGGCCCCCACCTCGATGATCTCGAAGGGCATGGACTCGACAGAGTTCTCTTTCCCTTCCGGACTCTGGTTCCATTCCAGATCAAATACAATGTAATTCTTAAAGGTCTTCATAATGGGGCCATTATAGCATACTTTATTATGGACCGCAAGAAGGGGAGTATCAGCTGCCCCTGTTCTCCATGTTACCTCATCTGATCACTATCATATCTTTCTTTTTGATTCTTCCGGTATCAGAAAACCTGATACCGGAAACGGCGGTCGCTCCGACGGATCAATATCCGTCGAAGAAGTCCGAACACAGGGAACAGACAAAACCGCCGGCGGACCCGATCAGGCCCCCAACAGCCGCACCGCCGGCCGCTGCAGGGCCAAACACTGCAGTAACACTGCCGCCGATACTGGCTCCCACAGTTCCCCCCACAGCAGACGCTCCGGCTGCACGAACGATCGCATCACTGAAATCTGACATAATCTCTTCCTCCTTAAATAAGAATCATGGTTGACAAACTGCTGCTGCCGGCCCCAGGGCCGACTCATGACTCCGCTAGCACAGCGGAGAGCCGATGAGGCAGATCAGCCTCATGGGACAACAGCGACATTTACAGCCTGACATATCAACACCTCCTCACCTTCCGATGTATTAAGTATAGAATGTTTTCAAAATTTCCACAGCAGCTTTAAGGGAAAAGATTCTGCTGTTTTGCTGCTTTTTATTATATCGGTGACCGGAAATTTTCAAGAACCGTAAACCAGGTAATATCATATGAAACACAATAATTCATCTTCTATATCTATCTCCGCCTGCCCGCTTCCCCATATTTTTACCTGATTCATCATGTCTTTATTTACAGGAATCATACATACACAATCCTCCGTCTTCACAATCTGTGACATCTCACGGCTAAACTCCCTGCTGCGTGACGAATCCATAACGCCGAAAAAACAGCTTTTCTGTATCCGCCGCATGCCATAATCTTTGCAAAGCTGCACCACCCTCAGCCTTCGCTGCTGACTGCATATATCATACAACAGCCAATACATCTTCTTTCTTCTCCCCTATCATCTCTGCTACTTCCAACAACTCCATATACATCTTCCGCTCCCGCGTGATCCGTTTTTTCTTCCAGTATACCTTCTGCTGAAGCGCACTGTAAAAACGGGAAATCAGCATTTTTTTCGCTTCTTCTGTAAACAAAAGTCTACCATTAGCATCATTGACATCCGGGTTCATGTCATCAAATGTAATCAGTCTGGCATGGCAAATCTCATATGCAATCTCTTCGCAGAGAATTCTCTGACCTTCAATAAAGTCGAAGACAAAAGTAGGTTTATTATAAATATCTACATGCATGATGCCTATATAAGGATCCAGGCGGCACTGATACATCATTTTCTTAATCTTGGCATATAAAATCCCGTAAAGATAATTCAGTACACAATTATAGACATCCTGAGCGTTTCTTCTTCTCTGAGAGAATTTCATATCAGCTGGCATGAGAAACGAGATGCTTTCAAAATAAGGACGGCCTGCACTTCCCTCGATCCCCTGCAAGGTTTCCCTGACTTCATCCATGTCCATCCCCTGAACCGATTTCAGTTTTTCCTCAGATTCTTTCATACTTTTTATCCGGGTATTGAGGTACAGGATCTCATCTCCGTCTGCAGACTCCAGAAGAATCTGTTCCAGCTGGTGGATACGATTTCCAATCTTCTTCAGGAGAAATCCCTTTACCAGTTCTACCCCTTCTCTGCTGTGAGTCAGCAACAGCTGTTTTCTTTTATAGATAGGAGAACTCCCGCCGGAGAAAGGAAGGATCTCACCTTTCGGATTTCCATAACTGTCCAGGAACAAAATCCAAATATCTTTTTCCATACAAAGCTGAACCGCGTCTGCAGAGATATTGCATGCGGGACAGATATGGAGCTCTTTCACCTTATCCGCACAAATTTCTCTCTCGCCTTTTGAAGATGTAATTGTCAGACAGTTGCTGCGTTTCCCGATCTTAGCACCATATTCCTGAACAGTCAGAATCATTCCTTCCTCCTTTGGATCATACATGACTTATGGGATATTTATTTATATTTCTGTAGCTGCTTTGTGATTTTCCAGGTATCGGAGTATCCGATATCTGGAACGGCAATCACTCCGACAGATCGGAGATCACGGAACCCGCAAACCCAAGAGCCGAACCAGCCAAACCGCCGCCAGCAGCAGTAACGACAGAACCCGGGCCGAATACCGCAGCCGCACTGCCGCCGATACGGGCCCCAACGGTTCCCCCCGCAGCTGCGGCGCCTGCTGCACGAACAAGTATCTCACCAAAACTGAACATATGGATCTCCTCCTGTCTGTATAAAAATGATGGTCACTAAACTACTTACCGTCGGCCTCCGGGCCGACTCATAACTCTCCGCTAACACAGCGGAGAACCGATGAGGCAGATCAGCCTCATGGGACAGCAGCGGCACTTGCTATCTAACATGTCAACACCTCCTCGTTTTTGATACATCAACTATAAACCATTTCTGGATTTTTGCCAGCAGCTCTAAGGGAAAAGATTCTAGTGTTTTGCCGCTTTTGGCTTTTTATCTTTTGCTTTCTTGTGACTTAAGTATATAAATTTTTTGTTATTTTGTCTAAGCTATGAAGGGTAAATATTATGGTATTTTGCAGCTTTTTAATCTCATTCCGGCTTTGTATCATGCCTTAACTTCTACAGTAAATTATCCTTATTTTAATGGATTCTCTTTTCTTACATTTTAAGGAGGGTAAAAATGGAGAGACAGGTTAAGAGGTCTCAATCCTTATTTTAATGGATTCTCTTTTCTTACATCAGTAAACCCCGGCAATACGATCGGCGTGGTCGGTAAAGTCTCAATCCTTATTTTAATGGATTCTCTTTTCTTACTTACCAAAATAAAATCCTACAAGATATCCTGTATTTCAATTCAGTTCCCGCTATATCTGGTATTATTTATCTTTCCACCTTCTCTTTTCTGCCTTTCATTCATATACAATTATCCCAATTTTATCTGCAGCGGCACCGCTATTGTTTGTGCATTAGTTATAACTCCCTCCACCGCAGAAATTCCTGACACACACCGCCCATAGTGCAATTTCACCTGCTGATCCATAAAAACAGCCCCTGCCTGCAGAAATATCATGGGTTTCTTAAACGGAATTTCCGACATGGCATATTCTCTGTCCAGCTTCCCATATTTGACCAAGGTCTTATACCTGCCCTCTGTTGGATCGCTCTGTGCAGGGATAAAATTTGACAGAGCGACAAAGCCGTTACTCCGCCCGCAGGTCAGCAGCTCTCTTTCCTCATACCACCCCTCCACCTCAAATGCACCCTTTCCCGTAGATTTATCCTTTCCGATTCCCAGCAGAAACATCATATCCAACACTGTACGAAGCTGATCTTCCGGCAGCGAAGAAAGAATGTAAACGTCATACCTGCATCCCTTTTCCGGAAAAAACTCATCTCCTTCGTACAGACTTCCGCCTTCCTCAATCTTTCTCACGATACCCTCCTGCCGGGACACCATATTATGAACAACCGACCGTTCTATGACTCTCTCGTCACAGAGTCCTGCCGAAAAACCCGCATAATCGCCTTTCTG
>CAJUJV010000001.1:0-37801 GCA_910586845.1 uncultured Hungatella sp. | reverse complement strand
TCCCTTGTCACATATTTTGCAGATTTCAGTTTCTTATGGTTCTCATAAGCCCGTTTTCTCTCTTCCTTTGCCTCAATCCATTCAAAATCCGCAGCCGTATCCCGGATTCCCAGAGGCAGCGGAAGCGTGCCCTCTGGGAATGCATTGGAAAATACGACCTGCTGTGTACCTGTCTTCACTGCCCCCAAAAGTTTCGTCAGCTCTTCTTCCCCATAACAGTACCGATAGCTCCAGCAGAATGCACCAAACAACGTGTCACCCTGCAAAGGGGAGGCAAAAGACATGACAGGCTGAATTACTGCACGATACAATACCATTATCTCACCTCAATCTCTTTCCATTCTCCCTGGAACTGAACCTGACCGTATCCTCTGGAACCGCTTCCTCCCAGGTAGGACAATTCCACCATCCTCAGGGCTTTTTCAACTTCTTCTTTTAATCTGTCTTCCTGATCTCCGTCAAAAACCTGAACCAGAATTTCCAGATTAAATTCCAATCCTGCAGGCACACGTTCCATAAACCTGGGAGATTCTGCTGTTCCCTTATCCCTTCTGATAAGATTTTCTGCCTTCACTTCCAGATAACTGCCCCTTTCCACAGGCATATCCTGAATCTTTGTTCTGGAATTCTCTGTAAGTTCACAATCGCGGACAATGATTCTGGTAGGTGCGGATTCAGCTTTTGTATTCTTGTGCGCCCCAAACAAAGTACACACCATACAGGTCTTTTGCCCGCATCCGCACGGATTTCCCTCATCCTTCGTTTCGTGATCTTTCTTCTGCTGAGACATATTATCAGCTTTCTTCGGAGGATTAACAGCTCTATCCTTTGTTCCATAAACTTTTTCCAGCTGAGACCTCATCTTCCCTTTCAGACTTGACCCGGGAATATAGGGCTCTCCTGTAAGAGGATTCTTCACCACTTCACTGTCTGCACCACCGATATTTAACTCATTGCTGGCTCCTTTGATGGCAAGACCTGTGATCACCTTAATGACACCTTCGTATTTACAGATTTTTTTCAGCTTCATAAGTACACCCTCCTACTAATTTTTCTCCTTTGGCAGATATGCAACAACAGCTTCAAAATGTTTCACAAACGCATTGAGATCCTCTCCATTGTGGATGATCATAATATTTTTCTCTATAAAATTCCGAAACAAAGGTGACACAGTACCCCGGCTCTCTGCATATTTTACAAAAGGCAGCAGACGATCCAGCTCCGCCTCAACAGACGGAAAATTATTATTTTTCCGCCGCAAAAGTCCCTGTATCCTCAATATATATTGATAATATTTGCGCACCTGGCTTCTCTTATTTTTAGAAGAAATCCCTGAAAGTCCCACGGCAATCTTTTTAGGATACTTTACAATATACTCCGGTCTCAGGACTTTCTCCCCATCTGCTATCTTAAAATACCCTCCTGACAGATAGCCCTCCGGCAGTTCCTCTTTTTTATAATTATTGTTTGAGTCCTTTTTTCCCCCTCCCTGTTCGTTTTTAAAATTCTTGGTGGTATTTTCCATTACCCTCTCTCCTCCTTCGTGATATTCAGTCCATAAGCGACTGCTGCTTCCGCAAAAAACAGATTCTTCCTGACAACTCTCAGATCCGCCGCATTCTCTGACAGATCCCTGACATAATCATCGAGAAACCATTTCAGTACTTTATCTTTCTCTTTTTCCTTCTCCAGATCCCCATAGGTTCTCTGCCTGTCATTGTAAAACAGGGGATCAAACATAAGAGACATCACATCATGGCTAATGAGAAATTCCCGATACATCCTGCTGTAAATTCCTATTCTTCTCAGAGCGCCTGTACTCACCAGCTTCCGCTCCAGAAGTCCGGCCAGTTTTTCTCCGACTTCCAGCTGTTCTCTCAGATCGTCCCAGCCAAACAGCTGCCCCATGAAGCATACCCCGTCTCTTCCTGTCTTCTCCGGATACAGCTCCTTTATGGTGTGATTCTTTACATATTTCAGGCTCCGTTCACTCAGTTCCGCCATATTAGCGATGTGCTCTCTGGGCTGGAACACGCTGACAGCTGCCGAGACCGTAAGCGCCGGATTCTCTGCGGCAAAATCCCGGAAATCCCTGCTGATTCTCTCCGCCAGTCCGGGCATCACGTCCCAGGGGCCTATGAGAAAAAGATCATCCCCGCCGGAAAATACGCTGTACACATTCCTGTAGGTTCTGTCCCTGGTCAGGATCTCATTGACATAGCCTGAGAAGAAAATCTCCAGAAATCTGGACATGGTATTGACTCTGGAAATGGTTCCGAAATGTTTCTTTCCTCTCCGAAGTCCGTCCGCAAAGATATAGCCCAAAGTGTCCACATCCGCCTTCAGAACTGCCAGCCTTTTGGTCCCTCTGGCTTTTTCTGCCATGTCCTGGAATGTCATCACTTCCCCCTGGTCGTCTACAGGAATATAATTGGCCATATACCGTATCTTCACCGGCGCTCCCTTGGCCTCATCCGGAAGACTGGTCCCGTTGATCTGCTCTGTCAGAAACGCCCCGTCCCTCCTGAATTCCGTCCACAGTCCTATCCAGTAATCCCCGTAGATATGATAAGCGCCTTTCTTCTCTCCTCTGTAATAAGATATGTATCTTGTTCTGGGAAGCCGGGTTCCTATCTCTGTCTGCACGGTGCAGTTGGGACAATAGTTTCGGTCTTTGTCCGTAAGTTCTCTGCAGCAGGACTGACAGATGTGTTTTCCTGACAGTTCCTTATAGAGATTAAATTTCTCTTCGGCCCATCCTTCCCCGTCTGTCAGGCTGTGATGAAAAGCCCTGGCCTTTTTCTCACCCAACACTCTCATGATCTCGGTCACCGACCGGCTGTAGTTCTCCAGTCCTTCCGCTCCTATGGTGATCCATGCCAGGTGAATAGCGATCTGCCCTTTAAACAGAGACAGAAAGCTTTTTTCTATCTCAGTTTCTATGGTCTCCAGCAGCCGGTCGGAATCGGCAGTGTTGGGAAGCAGCAGATAAAACTTTCCCCCTGTCAGCATAAGGATATGATTCTGAGTCAAACCAAACCGGTAAATAATGTCCTGGGCTATGGCTGATACGGCTACATCTACATAGAAGGATCTGGCGCGGAGACGTTTGGCCACGCCTTTCTCGCTCACATTGGCCACGGAAAAAACATAGTTCTGAATCCCTGAAAAATCTCCTGCCGCCAGCTTAAAATACCTGCTCTCCTGATCCCGGCTCCGGAGCATACAGGCGGCCACGGCTCCTGCGATCCTGGACTGGTTGTACAGAGAGATATCCTCTCCCTCATAGTCGGAAGCTGTGATACACCACACATATTTTCTCAACAGCCCGTCAAAGACCACGATAAAGTCTTCCCATGACTTCGGCAGATGATGTTCCAGAGACTGCAGTTCCTCCATAAACTCCGCAGACAGCTTTTTCCGGCCTTCGTCACTGCCTTCCTCCTGGGGAAATACGGCCTGGGGAGACTCTTTTCTTATGGAATAATACATCTTTTTCGGCCCCGCCTGATCTTTCACCGTAACCCTGGAAAATACGCTGGTAAGATTTCTCCCTCTAGCCAGCTTTCCGCTGTCCTCAGACTCCCACAGAGACATGCGAAAGGCAGTGTCCGCCAGTTTCCACATCTTCTCATACTCCGGTTCTTTTCCGAGGATTCCCAACAGCTTCTCTGTGTCCAGAAATGCTTCCAGAACCCTCCGGCAACTTCTGACCAGCCCCTCTGCCCCCTCATCGCAGAACCGGCCTATATTCATCAGCCATACGGCCATTACCGCTTCCCTGCACTCCATCTATTCTTCCCCCATCCTGTCTGACTGTACCTTCACCGTTCCGAATCCTCTGGCCGTCCCTTTCCCGATACCGCACAGATCCGGTATACAGCAATTCACCTGAAATGTTCCCATAAAGCCCTCCATCTTTTTTCCCTTGTACCAAACAGAGACGCTTCTCAGCTGATGTGTAGCAATCAGCCGGTTCTCTATCGTCACTCCAAATCCTTTGCACATCGACAGAAGATTGCCTGCCAGTATATTCGATAAAAGCGTTGCTCGTTCTTCTCCGTCCGCTTCTTTATATTTCTCATAATTGCTCTGGTTTAAAGCCAACCATGGTGTCAGAAACTGATACTGCCTCATTTCCCTGCTGTCCCCCATGGGGCGCCGGGCAAGACTGATGTCCAGAGCCATGTCCGTGTAGATCTTCTCCCCCAGGGTTATCCGGGTCTGCTCCATGAGATGAGGATGGATACTCCGAATACCATCCTCCATAGCAATGATCATCGGATGTCCGCCTACTACTTTATACTGGACCAGAGGATATCTGTATATCTGTTCACCGCTTTCTTTATGATTATGAAGACAGCTGTCTGCATGATCCAGATCGGCGAAAAATCCGCGGATATTTTTTGCCTCCCCTGTAGACAGACAGATATTTTTATAGACAGCCGTCATCACCCGTACATATTTCATCATCTCAGTCCTCCCCGGCCCCTTCCGGCCTTTTGTATAACAGCAGAGTCAGGATACTCTGCTGTCAAAATCACGCTGCACCGGATAACATCTGTAATAGATCTTCATCTGAGCACCTCCCTGGATTTGATAAATTGATTATATCTGACATCCTGGAAAAAATATAGACTGCGAAGGGAAAAAATCAGACAATTTTGTCACAGTTTTATTTTTGGAAATGTTTGTATTTCAGAAAAAAATTCGTTATACTAAAAGCACTGGCATTTTAGCAGCGAATAAAGAAAGGAGTTTTAATGGACGAACTGTTACAGGAGTTAAAGGCCGCCTACGGAGATGAGGCACAGTTCAGAGACGGACAGAAAGAGGCGATCCAGGGGATATTAGACGGAAAACGTATGCTGGTGGTCCAGAAAACCGGCTGGGGGAAGAGTCTGGTCTATTTCCTCGCAACAAAGCTGATGAGAAAACGGGTCCAGGGAATCACCCTGATCATAAGCCCTCTTCTGGCTCTGATCAATAATCAGATCGCTTCGGCCCAGAAGCTGGGGCTTTGTGTGGAAACCATTAATTCAGAAAATAAAAATGACTGGGCGGATGTCAATGAAAAACTGGAGAGCAATCAGGTCGATGCTCTGATCATTTCTCCGGAAAGGCTGGCAAATGACGATTTTAAAAAATATCTGGTTTCAGAGATTCTAAGGATCAATCTGTTCGTAGTCGATGAAGCCCATTGTATCTCCGACTGGGGACATGATTTCAGACCGGATTACCGGCGAATCGTCGATATCATCAACATGCTGCCCTCCAATGTCCCCGTCCTTGCCACTACGGCCACGGCCAACGACAGAGTCATCAATGATATCAGAAGTCAGCTGGGAACAGATATTGCCGTCAGCCGGGGCAGCCTGATGCGTGAATCACTGGAGCTGCAGATTATAAAAGCAGATACAAAAGAGGAGCGGCTGGCCTGGATCGCTGATCACATCGAAGAACTGCCGAATACGGGTCTGATCTACTGTCTTACGATCAGAGACTGTCAGCTGGTACATAGGTGGCTCCAGGAGAAGCACATCCCCAGCAGATGCTATTATTCAGGTGTGGAGAAGGATCAGCCGGAAACCAAGGAGGAGATCATCCGCCTGTTTATGAACAACGAGATCAAAGCTCTGGTAGCCACGGTGGCATTCGGCATGGGGTTTGATAAACCGGATATCGGCTTTGTGATCCATTTCCAGAAACCGGGCAACCTGGTGGCCTACTATCAGCAGATCGGACGGGCTGGACGCGGAATCGACAGAGCGCCGGCTGTCCTGCTGTGCGGTAAAGAAGATGATTTGATCAATCAATATTTTATTGATTCTGCGTTCCCCACGGAAAATCTTATGGAAGATGTCATGGCTGCCCTGAGAAACCGGCCCGATCCCGGCTTAAAGCAGCAGGACCTGGAGAAAACGATCAATATGAAGCCGGCCAGGATCAAGGCCTGCGTCAAATATCTGGCTGTAGAGGGAGCTCTCTACAAAGAGAATGGTTATTACCGTCCCTCTGCCCGTCCCTGGAAACCGGATATGGAAAAAAGCAGGAAAATCACAGAGATCAGGGAAGATGAACTGAAACAGATCAATGAGTTTACCGGCATCAGGAGCTGCTACATGAAACATATCGCAGAAATCCTCGATGACTCCCACGCCGGGATATGCGGCAGATGTTCCAACTGTCTGGGGCATCCTCTCATTTCTCCGGATATAAAAAGGGATACTCTGGAAGAAACCTGGAAGTTTATCAGAGACGGTTTTAATGTGATCCAGCCGCGGAAAAGGCTGCCTGACGGGGTGAGGGACGCTGACGGGCATAATGTGCTCCCAGCGGAACTGCTCTGTGAGCCCGGCAAAGTCCTGAGCAACTACGGAGATGCCGGATGGGGCCGTCTGGTAACCGACGGAAAATACAGACAGAACTATTTTAATGACGACCTGGTGGAAGCCGCAGCAAAACTGCTTGAGGATTTTGTGAAGGAGCATGAGATCACCTGGGTGACCAATATTCCTTCTCTGAGACGGCCTCAGCTGGTATCGGGATTTGCCAGAAGGCTCTCGGAGCGTCTGCACCTCAGGTATGTGGAAGCACTGGAAAAGAAGCCCAACAGCGTATGCCAGAAAGAACTGAATACCAATTACCTTCAATATGAAAATGCACAGAATTCTTTTGAGGCCACACAGCCTTTGGCAGGCAATGTTTTGCTGGTAGACGACATGGTAGATTCCAGATGGACATTTACCGTGTGCGGATATAAACTCAGAAAAAAAGGAAACGGAAAAGTGTTTCCGTTTGCATTGGCTAACAGTGCCGGCAGAATGGGAGATGAGTAAATGAATTTTTCTGATAATGCAATGAGCGCCATCCTGTTATGTTCCTATGTGGGGATTAAGAGTACGGATTCTTTAAAGCCTTTCTCTCAGACGGAGTGGAACGAATTTCTGGACACGATAACCCGTCTCGGACAAAAGCCTGATATCGTCATCAAATGTCAGGATCAGGACTTTCTGAAAGAAGCAGGATACGCCCCCGAGTATATAGAACGGGTCAGGAGGCTGACTTCCCGCGGAGGGATCGCAGCTTTCGAACTGGAAGCCCTGGAGAAAAAGGGGATCGATATCGTGACCCCCTTTGATCCGGATTATCCTGTATTGCTGAAACGTAAATTAAAAAAGAAGACGCCTCCTGTCCTCTTTTACTGCGGGGACATCACTCTGGCCAAAAAGATAGGAATCGGCATCGCAGGTTCCAGAAATGTGGACAGCGCCGGAATCCGGTTTACCCAGAACCTGGTTAAAAAAGCAGCAGAGGAACATCTGGTCATATACTCGGGCGGAGCCAAAGGCGTGGATACGGTCTCCGAACAGACCGCCGTGGAGTCCGGCAGCGCTGCCGTGTCTTTCCTGGCCGATTCTCTGACCTCAAAAATAAGGAAAAAAGAAATCATAGATTCGGTTATCAACAAACAGAGACTGTTAATATCGGATATAAAGCCGGAGGCAGGTTTTACCGTGGCCAGGGCAATGAACCGGAATAAGTATATCTACGCCTCTTCCTACGGAACTTTTGTGGTCTCGTCCGATTATAATAAGGGCGGAACATGGGCAGGGGCCAATGAGGCTCTGAAAAACGGCTGGACAAAGGTGTTTGTCTGGAATCATCAGGACTATGAAGGAAACCTGAAACTGATAGAAAAGGGAGCCATCCCTTATGAGCTCTCAGAGATTGCCGTCTATGAAACCATAACAAAGCAGGAAAACGAATTTGAACAGATGGATCTGTTTTCCTTTGCCGCAAAAAACAACTGAAAAAAGCCCTGCCGGCTCTCAGACGGATATCTGAAAGCCGGCAGGGCCCTTTATTCGGTTCATGCTGCGGCGCTTTTTATTCGTACTCTACCACGTCGAGCCAGCTCTCCAGCAGTTCTCTCTCTCCCGGAAGCTTCTTGTTCAGTCTGGAAGCCGCGGTGATAGGCAGCCATCTCTGAACATACTGTTTTGCGGTGTCGCTCATCTCACAGAAGGTATCCAGATACAGCTCTGCCAGCTTCTGGTCCTTCAGAGAGAACAGAAGGTAGGTTGTAGCTGCGTCCGCGGAGGCGTTGCCCTGAGTGGCGTGGGACCAGTCCAGGATATAGTAGCGGCCTCTGGCGTCTACCATGATGTTGCTGGGGTTGAAGTCGCCGTGAAGCACCTTGTTGTGCTTGGGCATACTGGACAGACGGGTGTGCAGCTCATAGCGGGTGGTGGCGTTTAACTCCTTGGACTCGGAGATCTTGCCGTTCCATTTGTCTTTCAGCTTGTTTAACTTGGGACATTTCTTGCTGTGAACTTCCATCTGAAGAGCCACAAAATCTCTCATGTATTTCTCAACATTGGCCGGATCCTCTGCCATCACCTGCTCCAGGGTCTTGCCCTCGATGAAGTCGGAGATGATGCACCAGTTTCCGTCCTCGGTCACATTCACGCCGTGAACCTTGGGAATCGGAAGTCCGGTCTCCTCAACTCTGGCCTGGTTCAACGCCTCGTTGAGGACGTCAGCCTTGGGGAAATTCTTATCAAATACTTTAACGGCTGTGTTTCCTACCTGATAGATGATCTTATGGGTACGTGTAGCCAGGATGTTATCTGTCTTCATATTATTCTCCCTTCCTTATACATTACCATTGTTATTGCAAGCACATATACTTATTCTGCCGCTTCGCTCTTCTTGTCCCCGTAATACGCTCTCAGATACATCTCCTTGATCTCGCTCATCAGCGGATATCTGGGGTTGGCGCCGGTACACTGATCGTCAAATGCCTGCTCTACCATCTCATCCAGAGTATCCAGGAAGTATTTCTCGTCTACACCGTAGTCTGCGATGGTCTTCTTCACGCCTACGGCTGTCTTCAGCTCCTCGATCTTCTCGATCAGCTTCTTAACGGCTTCCTCGTCGTCCTGAGCCTGGATGCCTACGAAACGGGCGCACTCTGCATATCTTGCGCGGGTATGGGGATACTGATACTGGGAGAAGGTACCCATCTTGGCCGGGCACTCTGCGGAGTTGTACTCCACTACCAGGGAGATCAGCAGGGCGTTGGCAATGCCGTGGGGCAGATGATGGAACGCACCCAGCTTGTGAGCCATGGAGTGGCAGACTCCCAGGAACGCGTTGGCAAATGCCATACCGGCCAGGCAGGAAGCGTCGGCCATCTTCTGGCGGGCATCTACATTGCTGCCTTCATTATAACAGGTCGGAAGGTATTCGAATACATTCTTCATTGCCTTCAATGCAAGGCCGTCGGTGTAATCCGTGGCCATAACGGAAGCATATGCCTCCAGAGCATGAGTCAGAACATCCACACCGGAAGCGCTGGTCAGGCCCTTGGGCTGGCTCATCATGTTATCCGTATCTACGATAGCCATGTTGGGCAGCAGCTGGTAGTCAGCCAGAGGATACTTCACGCCGGTCTCCTGATCGGTGATAACGGCAAACGGAGTCACCTCGGAACCTGTACCGGAGGAAGTGGGGATAGCCACAAAGTAAGCCTTCTCGCCCATCTTGGGGAAGGTGTACACTCTCTTGCGGATATCGATGAAGCGCATAGCCATATCCTGGAAATCTACTTCCGGATGCTCGTACATTACCCACATGATCTTGCCTGCGTCCATAGCGGAACCGCCGCCCAGAGCGATGATCACGTCAGGCTTGAACGCTGTCATGGCCTTGGCGCCTTCCTGGGCGTTGGCCAGAGTCGGGTCGGGCTGAACGTTGGAGAAGCACTGATATACGATGCCCATCTCGTCCAGTTTGTCGGTGATCGGTTTGGTGTAGCCGTTCATGTATAAGAAAGAGTCGGTGACGATAAAGGCTCTCTTCTTGTCCAGTACATATTTCAGTTCTTCTAAGGCTACCGGCATACAGCCTTTCTTAAAGTATACCTTCTCAGGTGCGCGGAACCACAGCATATTCTCTCTCCTCTCGGCCACGGTCTTGATATTCAGCAGGTGCTTCACACCTACGTTCTCGGATACGGAGTTGCCGCCCCAGCTGCCGCAGCCCAGTGTCAGGGATGGAGTCAGCTTGAAGTTGTACAGGTCGCCGATTCCGCCGTGGGAAGACGGTGTGTTGACAACGATACGGCAGGTCTTCATGGCAGCCGCATGCTTTGCCATCTTCTCCTGCTCTCTCACGTCGATGTACAGGGAAGCCGTGTGGCCGTAGCCGCCGTCCGCCACCAGTCTCTCTGCCTTTGCGACAGCCTCATCAAAGGTCCTGGCCTTGTACATAGCCAGTACAGGAGACAGCTTCTCATGAGCAAACTCCTCAGAGATATCCACGGACTCCACTTCGCCGATGAGGATCTTGGCGCTCTGGGGAACCTCCACGCCTGCCAGCTGAGCGATCTTGTATGCGCTCTGTCCTACGATCTTGGCGTTCAGAGCGCCGTTGATCAGGATGGTCTTGCGGACCTTGTTCAGCTCGTCGCCCTTTAAGAAATAGCAACCTCTCAGTTCAAATTCTTTCTTCACCTGATCGTAAACAGGTTCCATAACCGTCACAGACTGCTCGGAAGCACAGATCATACCGTTGTCAAATGTCTTGGAGTGGATGATGGAGCTTACTGCCATCTTGATATCTGCTGTGTCGTCGATGATAACCGGAGTATTTCCTGCACCTACGCCCAGAGCCGGTTTACCGGAAGAATAAGCCGCCATAACCATGCCGGGGCCGCCGGTTGCCAGGATGGTATCGGAATTCTTCATCACTTCCTGGGTCAGTTCCAGGGAAGGCACGTCGATCCAGCCGATGATACCCTCAGGCGCTCCCGCCTTCACGGCTGCTTCCAGAACGGTCTTTGCCGCTGCGATCGTACAGTTTTTAGCTCTCGGATGTGGGGAAATAATAATTGCATTCCTGGTCTTGAGTGCGATCAGGGTCTTGAAAATAGCAGTAGAAGTCGGGTTGGTGGTGGGAATAACTGCCGCGATGAGACCGATAGGTTCTGCGACTTTCTTGATGCCGTAAGCCTTGTCCTCTTCGATGACGCCGCAGGTCTTGGTGTTCTTGTAGGCATTGTAGATATACTCTGCCGCATAGTTGTTCTTGATAACCTTGTCCTCTACTACGCCCATGCCTGTCTCTGCGACAGCCATCTTGGCCAGAGGAATACGCTGCATGTTAGCCGCCTTTGCAGCCTCGAAGAAGATCTTGTCTACCTGCTCCTGAGTGTAGGTAGCAAATACCTTCTGTGCTTCACGCATCGCCTTCATCTTGGCAGTCAGCGCATCCACACTGTCGATGATTTCTGGTACGGTGTTCTTCTCAATCTTTGCCATACTGGACCTCCTAAATGGAACTTTGTTTGCTGGTTTCATGATATGTTGCGGGTTGGGATTGATAATTTTTTAACATATCTTATGGTTTCATTGTACTGCTTTGTTAAAAAAATATCAACCCTTATTTTAGATAAATATACCCCTGTTTTTACGGGATTTTTGTGCAGTTTTTTGTCCCTCCTTAAACTGCCGTTTTATCCCTGTTTTCCGGGGCTTTTCAGGTTTTCACCTCCCCTCTTCAAGTTTCATTTTCGTTCATGTGCTCCGGCCTCTTACCTCCTCTCCTGAAAACCGGCCCGCGCCCGGACACGGCATGGCAGCCAGGGGAGCCCGAATCCCCTCAGTCGCGGCACTCATGCATCCCTTCCTGCACCAGTCGGTCATAATTGCGGTAATACATATAGAATCCGCCGATATTGTGCTGCACATCGTCGATACGGATCCTGTATCCCTCCTGTCTCACCATAAATGCACCCAGAATCCGGCGGGGATTCCCTGTGTACATGGCAGTCTCCGGGTAGAGATGTTCGTTGAGCATACGGTCTGCCCGGATGTAGATCGTCTTCAGAAACATGTCCCGGTCCAGCCCATCCACATGGATGTCCTGATCCAGCATCCTCTCATAGGTCTCAAATGCCGCCATCAGCAGTTCCAGATAGATAGGGTGTCCGGACTTCCGGCTATAGATGATCTCCAGGTTGTCCTGGACGTTATTCATGGCAAATTCGTAATAATCCCGGTTGTCGGGAATATATCTGGTAATCTCGTTCATGGCATAGGAGATCCAGTGGTCCGTGTACTGGGTGTAGTCATTGGCCATAAAATACTCCGCCGCCAGACAGGCCCCATCCAGCCACACCTGTTCTCCCGTGGCGCCGTAGAGACGGCACAGGGCAAAAGTGGCCTCCCCGTCATAGTATACGGTCCGGTACTCTTCCTTTTTGCTGAAATCCCCGTTGAGCACATGATAATATTCCCCCGTGTCCGGGTCCATAAGCGCCAGGATGCCGTCTCCCAGGGCCCGGCACACATCCAGATACCGGTCGTCCTCAAACACATCCATGTACTCTGTCAGGGCCACCACCGCCACCCCGCTGCCTCCCAGCTTGAACTCGTCGTCCTTGGCTTCGAGAAGATAAGCCTGGCCCAGGGGATCATACCTTACCTGGGAGATCAGGTACTGTGCGGCCTCATCGATCTTCTCCTTCAGCTTCTCATCCGGCGCAAGCCGGTAGCTGCAGATCATGGACCAGACCGTGCCCGCGTGGCGGATGATGTTGTAGTTGTCGATCTCATTGTCAAACCGGGGATAAAGGCCGTAGACGAAGGAGCCGTCTTCCTTCACCTGCTCCGCCAGAAACTCAGAGGCTTCCTCTATGACCTCCCCTGCGCATTCTTTGTCTATGATTTCTGTCTTCCGCCTCCCGTAACCGGATTCATCGGCGGACAGCTGAAAGATCCTGTCCTCTTCGTCGCAGAGCCAGCCCACAGACCGGAACAAGGTATAGTCCCCGGGCAGTCTCTTCACCAGGGGCCGTCCCGCTTCCCGCAGATAAGTATTGATATAGGCAGAGTTCAGGCCGCCGTTTTCGTAGTCATAAATCCTGTTTCCGTTCAGCTCTGCCTCCAGAAAAGCCGTGTCATAATTGTCGTCCAGGGACACTCCCCAAAAATAGCTTTCGTCATTTGCCCACAGTACCTCATCCTTCAGTTCCTCCTGTGAGATCTCTCTGGAGACACAGACCACATCTGCCTTGACCCACACCGGCTCCGGTCCTCCGGCTCTCAGCAGCTCAAGGGCTGCTTTATCCGCCGCCTCCCAGGCAGCATCCAGAGTTAATCCTGCGCCCGTACACACTCTGGCCCTTTGTGTGCCGTCGCAGACCGACAGGAACACCACATGGCCTGCCTCTCCCGCCGGGGCCTGTCCCACCGCTTCCCTCACGTCGTCTGTGAGGATCTGAAGGCGCAGAAGCTCTGCCTTCCTTTCATACCGGCTGGTGTCCGCAGGCTCCCGGGAGCTGCATGCCGAGAGAGCCAGACACAGGACGCAGCAAAACCATGGGGCGGTCCGTACAGATATGGAATGGAGGATTTTGGATATCAGTGATTTTGTGTACATGGCGAAGGCTCCTTTTTATCTTCCGTGTTTATCACATAAATTGTACTTCGTGAAACACCTTCTTTCCTCAGCCATTTACTTTCAGCCATTTTGGCCAGAATTTCTCTGGCTCTGCGTTGTTTCACGCCAAGAAGTTTCATCGTCTGTGCGGTTGTGATGGAAGCATTTTTCAATATAAATTTATAAATCCGCTGCTCCTGTTCGCTCATCGGCACTTTTCCGGCACTTTTCCGGCACTTTTCCGGCACTTTTCCGGCACTTTTTTTGTCACCAGTATTATAATTAAGATCAATAGTGCCGTCAATCTGGCCTCGGTAAATATTGATACGCAGATCGACCTCTCCGCCAATAAATTCTGGTTCCCGCAATCCGGCTGCTCTTGCCAATAATCTTCGGAATACCGCTGCCCCAATGCTCGATTAGATTCATATAGGAAAACGCATAGGCAAGCGCTTCGTTCCGGATCTGTGAATAGCCTTCTTTCATACGCTCCAGGGTCTGTCCCATTGGAAGCTTGCCCGGAGAAGTAATCTCCAGCCTGTTGTCATAGACGGCGACCTGTATATTGCCGTGATCGAGATAGCTCCGATGCACCGCGGCATTGATGATCAGCTCACGAATCGCCTCCGGCGGGATCTCATAAATATCCTGTCGGTAGATACCCACAATAGCCGCCCCCAGATGGATATTCCGCAGAACAAACTGAAAAGCCTCCTCTATCTGTTCCCAGATCGGTCCGGTATACTCCCGGCGGTCTACAAAAACCTCTTTGGTCGAACCCTTGAACACGCCGCACTGAGTCGCGACATGAAGTGTGGCTCCGGTCAAAATACCATAGGCATTAGAAGGATAGTCTTTTCCGTCACGCTCAATCAGAACGCCCCATGAACGCAGCTGCTGTCTGCCGACCTCTTTGACAGCTGCCCTCTGTTCTTCATTATGAGCATTCTTGACTGCCTGTTCTTTCATAGCCCTGCAAAGAGCATCGATTTCCTCATCTGTAACACTCAACCCTGTGCACAGAGTCTGATCGAAGTGTCGGTTGCTGCCCTCGAACATCAGCTCTTTGATCATGTACTCGTCCGCAAGACGGGTAGTTCCTGCTACGCGGACATACACGCCGCCGTCTCTGCCCAAAGATTTAATATAATACGGGCGCTGTCTGCCTGCGCTTTCAGGTCTGAATCCATACGGATGCTGATGTTTGTAGTAGAGCCAGCCATATAGCCATCTCCTTTCATTGTTCCTGCCCATGTTCCCAGGGCATAATGATATACCCCCGCGATATTTCCTTCTGATGACTACAGTATATGCTATCTGCACGAAAAAAACAATATTATACACGAAGAATTAACAGTAAATTCATTTTCGAGAGGCGAAACAAGAGAGACCGGGTAAACAGTAGATACCGTTTACACTACACTATCGTCACAGTGTTGATGAGATACAAATCGCCTTGCAATCAGATACAGAAGTATTATAATAGAGATACCATGCAGTGAGTGTCCCTACAGAGACAATAAGGCAGCAGAGAGGTGTTATAGAGTGAAAACAGATCCTTTTAAAGAATATATCAAAGAATCCGAACCGAATAAGCGGGATAAACGATATGCATGGCACACAGCCATCGGCCTGCAGGCTGTTGACGGGTTAAAAACATCTGAATACCTGGTTCACACTGCCCTCCGCAATATCGAGGGCGAAATATCTTTTGAAGAGGCAAATGCGCTTCTGCAGACTTATTATGAAGAGAATCCTGCCTGTGAGGCGGAGGACCGTACCGAGGAGGCTGACAAGGTTTCCGCCAGAATCGCAGCACTCTTATCTGAGAAAGCCTTTAGTTTTACCCCTGGCGAATATCTTTCTATCCACAGAAAACTGTTTAGCGGAATCTATTCTCATGCAGGCCGTATCCGGGATTTTAACATCACAAAAAGGGAATGGGTGCTTGATGGAGCGACGGTGCTTTATGGAAGCGCCACGGAACTGCGGGCGACACTGGATTATGATTTTTCCGAAGAGAGACAGTACTCCTATCGAAATCTCACAATGGATGAGATTATCCGTCACCTGGCAATATTTGTTTCGAGACTGTGGCAGATCCATGTATTTGCCGAGGGCAACACGAGAACAACCGCCGTATTTTTTATCAAATATCTGCGCACCCTTGGCTTTGACGTAACAAACGATATTTTCGCTGAACATGCATGGTATTTCCGGAACTCTCTTGTTCGGGCAAACTATAATGATCTGAAAAACGGCATTCACGAGACGACGGAATTTCTGGAATTATTTCTGAGAAATCTTTTGCTGGACGAGACTCATCCTCTTCATAACCGGACATTGCACATCAGCGGCATGTTCAGGGAAATAAGAAAACCGGACATTGAGACAGAAAAACCAGACATTAAAGATATAAAACCGGACATTGAGACAGAATTTCAGCCAAAAACCGCGAGTCACATTCTTAAGATTCGTGAGGCATTTCCGGATCAAATGATCTTTGGGCGCTCGGATGTGATGGAAGTCATTGATATTAAGCCATCCAGAGCGTCCGAGCTTCTGAAGGAGATGGCAGAAAAAGGAGTCATCGAACCGGTATCCGGACATGGAAAAGGGAAATATCGATTCAGATCCAGAGCATGACCAGAGACTTTCCGAATTCTATTTTCTGGTAGGTTTTAGAAGAATACCCTGATACTCTGCTTTCCTTGTTTCATATTTACTTTACACATTTCATCTGCAACGGTATAATCAAAATTAACAGTGAAACAATAGAGGGATACATAGGAGGTTTTCTAAATATGTTATCTTTTCTTAAATCGGTATTCGGTTCGGATATTACAGAGACAGAATACCGCTATGTGGATAATACGCCTTATTATATCCGGGATGGATATGCACCGCAACTACTGATCTGGGGGCAAAACCAATGTATCATTTTGACTCCAAAGGATCCTTCCCGGCGGCTGCCTGCATTAAAAAAGCAGCTAAAGAAGTTTCAGGAAATATGTACAATTCCCTGTGCGCTGGGTCTGGAAAATTTAACTGCGTTGCAGAGGCGAAACTTGATAGAAAATCACATTCCTTTCGTTTCCATGTCTCAGCAGGTATACTTTCCGTTTTGGGGGTGTTCCTTCCGTGAACAGTTTAAGGCGAAAACGGTAATTGCCGATAAAATGGCTCCAGGAACACAGCTCGTCTTTTTGTATTTATACTATGTTCAAAGTACAGAGCCTGTAAATCTGACACAGATCGCAAAAGCTCTTTCCCTCTCAAAAGCAACTTGTACGAGAGCTATCAATGATCTTACTGCTTCTGGCTTGATCACGCAAAACGCGGAAGGTACACACAAATGGATCACTCCGGCATACGAGAAACCGGAATTTTTGAAAAAGGGATATGAACGTCTGAAATCACCTGTGGAGCGGGTTCTTTATGTGAAAACACCAGTTCAGATCGAAAAACAGGTCATATGTGGAATACGGGCACTGGCACAGCAATCTATAATCAGCATAAATGAACAGGATGGTGCCATTGCTGTTTCTAAAAAGACTGCTGCGAAAATCCCGGCAGATGCTGTTTGTACCGAACAGTATTTTGGAGATTTCGGCGGATCTGTCTTTGAGATATGGTCCTATGACCCCGCTATATTGGCGAAAAATGCCTGTGTAGATGATATTTCCCTGCTACTGAGTATGGATAACAATCCCAACGAGCGGATTCAGATGTGCTTGGATGAAATTCGTGAAAAATATGAATTGCCTGTCAAAGAGGAAGAATAGGAGAAAATCAAATGGTAAACGGCACCCGTATATTTCGGGAACATTTCAGTAATTTTAAGGATCAGTATACGGTGATCGGCGGCTTTGCCTGTGACCTTCTGATGAACGAGGCAGGCCTTGATTTCAGGCAGACCGCTGATATCGACATGGTGCTGACGATCGAAGCTCTGACTACGGATTTTGCGAAAGCCTTCTGGCTATTTATCGAGACCGGCGGCTATCAGGCCAGACAGCGCAGCAACGGCAAGCCCGAGTTCTATCGTTTCATAGATCCGATAAATCCAGCTTATCCCAAAATGATCGAGTTATTTTCACGACCGCAGAGAGAGGTGGTCTTACAACCAGACACACATCTTATGCCGCTACATATCGATGACGAACCGTTACCGATGGTATTTCCATATTGGATGCAGAGCATATAATTCCTCTGAAAATGAAAGCATGGCTGGATCTGAAAGGCAAAAAGGCCGAAGGGATCCATGTAAACTCAAGGGATATCAAAAAGCACCGACTGGATGTATTCCGCTTGTTTCAACTGGTACGGGATGGTCAGAAAACAACTGTTCTAAAGTCTGTCGGCGAGGACATTACACAGTTCATAGCTCAAATGCGTAAGACAGAGATCCGCTTAACAGATATAGGTATTAACCGCCCAAAGGATTCTATCTTGGATATTTACAGTAATATGTATGTTACAGAATAACACGACAAAATTATTCTAAACTCACAAAGGAAGACTGCTAACAGAAAAAAGCCGCCCAGAGCGTCCGGGCTTCTGAAGGTGACGGAAGAACGGAATCCCTCTTTTACTCCCTCACCTTCACCGCCTCCGCCAGCAGCGCGAACCGGTATTGGTACTGGCCGCCGCCTACGCAGGTTGAGAGCATGACCAGAGGCGCCTCTCCGTCCGGGACAAGCGGCACCTCTTCCCCGGCGGTATCCGGGTCTATGGCATAGGGGCACTGGTTCTTCATACCTGCGATAAACTGATTTCGCTCCAGTTCGGTGGAAAACCGGGTGGGGTAGCTCTCCTCCCGGGCAAGTACGCGGCAGGCCGCGATGATCCGGCAGCGGTAGACCCCCTGGGGCATATAGAGATCAAAGTAGGGGAACTGTTTATAGTGTTCCTGCTCCAGATAGCTCTTCAGCAGCCCGAACATGGAACCGTTCCTCATGTTGTGGCCGTAGATGACCGTGTTGTCATCTGTGAGAAGGCCTTCATTGCGGCAGTCGGCGAAAATACACCCTGACCCGTTGCGGGTTCCCTCGAAGGTATATTTGAGATAGTGAGAGTTGTCCTCCCCCTGAACCACGGGGCAGCTGATATTCTCGCCGGGAAAATCGATCCATACCTCTATATCCGCCTTTATACTCTGCAGTTCTTCAAAATCCACAAAAAGGGCAGGCGGATTTTTAATCTCCGCCTGCTGATTCTTATCTGTATTCCGATCCAACTGCTGATCAGGCTGCTCTGCGTCCTTTCTTATGGATACTGCGCGCCGGATCAGCCCGGCATACTCCTGGCTGCCTTCCCGGCCTGACCGGTAATAGCCCAGGAGAAGCACCAGGGAACCTGCGCAGACCACGCAGGCCGCCGCAAAAAGAACCCTAAAAAGCCGTTTCATACTTTATTCCGCCTTTTTCTTTTTTCCGAACCCCAGGATACCGAATCCCGCCATCAACAGAAGGCTGACCACCGCCGTCACTGCCAGAGGCACTACAGGGAAATCGTCTCCTGTCCGGGGAACCATAAATGACAGAGGCACTTCCGGATCAGGCAGAATCGTCAGGGGCACATCACTGCCGGGTACGTCCACGTAGGTCAGGGGCACCGGCTCGTCGGGGATATCCGTGGTAGGCCTGCCGGGTCTGCCCGGACGGTCGTCATCATCGTCATCGTCGTCATCTCCGCCCGGCGATATGCTCTCCTGAACCATGAACTCCCAGTCGATCTTGGTGAGAACGTCGGCGTACCTGTAACTGCCGTCGTCGTTGAGCCCCAGATTCGGATCCAGCACCAGCTCCACCCGGATCTCTTCCTTGCGGTTGCGCCCATAGACTCCCAGAGGAACCAGGCCCTGCATATCCTCATTGCCGCTTCCGGAATAGTGATAGCCCGTAACCTTGCCGTCATAGATCAGCTGGTCCCTGTAATAGACCTTCATGGCGATCTTCTCCAGCAGTTCATCCTTGCGCGGATCATTTTTCTGCTCCGCATCCGTCCTGGGTTTGATCCGCATGAAAAGGCTGTACGTCTTATAGCTGTTGTTCTCGATCAGAAGCTTATCCTTATAAACTCCGCCCGGAACCATATTAGTAAAGCTCATGAACCAGTTGCCTTCCTCCACCTTGCCGTCTGAGGTCCGGTAGGGAGCGTAGCTCATGATGCCGTTGTTTTCTTCGAAATACAATGTCTTCACAGAGTCCGCCTCATACACGCCGCTGCCTGCGATATAGCCGGCGATGTAGTCCGTGATTTTGCTGGACCGGAAAATAGTCTCCACCGCGCCCTTGGTAGCCTGCACGGTCTGCATGTTGACACTGAGAGTAAAGGTACTGCTGTCATAACCGTATTTGGAATTGACCGTATCCACAGTGACTTTCTTGTAGCCGCCGCTTACGGTATCGTCTTTCTCAAAATACGTGTAGCTGCCTGTAACCGTGGTCTCCAGCTGAGGATTCATCCTGACGCTGGATAAAAGGATGGGGGTACTGTCTCCCGGCTGTACCATGCCCATGTAATAAAATGTATAATTGCCTGTCTCGTCCGGTGTCTCCGATACCAGGAGCCATTTGCCTACGGCTTCCTGGAGAGTCGATACCTCGGGGATATCAAGCCGGAGTCCCGGTTCGCTGGCTCTGCTGTCGGAAAGGACCACCACAGCGTCCCGGTTAAAGTTCAGGACCGCTGCGTACTCTTTTCCGTTTTCTCCTGTGAAGACTGACGGCAGGATCTCGCCCTTCTTCGCCACCACCTGCTCCACAGGCGCCCCGCCTGCAACCGGGATCTGGAGAGCCGTCACGTCTTCCCGGCGGACCCAGTTCTGGTTCATGGTAATCTTGGCAATGATGGGAATGGTGCTCTCATTCTTCACCCACACTGCCTTTCTGGTCTCCTCGCCCGGCAGCCATCCCTTAGGCGATTCGAAATCCTCCTGCAAAAAGGTACTGTACTTTGCAGTCATGTATTCGTTCTTGGCCAATAATTGCTGCGTCCATACTGCCCAGGTTCCCCCAATCGTTGCAGCCGCCGCCATAGCTGCCAAGCCTGCGATAAATATTTTTATTTTTCTCATATATTGTTCTCCCTGTCAATATGGCCTATCGGCATTCTACTGCTGCGTTGTCTGTTCTTCCTGCTTTTTCTCTTTCTTCTTGTCGTCCTCATCCTTTGCCAGATGGTCCACTATGGTTCCTGCCAGCAGGATCACGACCATGATCCCTATGACAAAGGGCTGTTTTCCGTAATTTACAAAATATCCTCCGTAGGGGATACTGATCTTGCTTGCCTTGCCTACTACATTGGCGTAGGGAACCATACCCGGATCCCTGCCGTCGTTGGCATCGCCTTCAGTCCCGAAGGCCATGGCGCTCTCGTCCTTCTCCACCACCCGGTGGGTTACCATGACTCCCCCTTCTGCGCCTACGAATGTAATGGGGTCGCCTACATTGATCTGATCAAAGGGAGCTGCCTTGTAATAGATGACGCTGCCCACGTGGTACGTGGGCTCCATACTGCCGCTGAGGACAACGACAGGATGGTAGCCCAATACCAGGGGGGCCGCTATGGCCAGAAACCCTATGATACAGACATATACGATGATACTTAAGAAATTGGTTATGTGTTTGAGTGTCTTCATCGGTTAGATGTCCTGTTTGGGGTGTTGATAGATGGGGTTAGGATGATAGGATATCAGCTTTGGGGCGGGGATTGCCGCCTGTTATTGCCGGAATCCTGAGCTCCGTTTTATTCGCCGTCCGGGGTGTTGTCACCGACTGTGGCGTTCTTTCCCGGATACCAGCTCCATGCAGTTACTGTATCATTGGTCGGGAACGCCTGAGCTGCCTCTTCGTCTGCCTGGACAAACTCAACGGTAATGTTCAGCTTGTAATCAGCATTGGCATAACCCTGCTCATTACCTACCAGATGATCCACTTTATAAGTGTAAACGGTCTGTGTGTCAGCATCAAAGGTAATATCTTCCCCATCTTTCGTACATGGCACCCATGATTTAACTCCATCTGCAGTTGTTACTTCTTTTGTCGGCACCGTACCATCCGCATTTAACTCATACCAGCCAGTGACTCCGTCAGCCAGTGATCCGTCAGCCTTTAACTCCGGTTGTAATTTCGCTGCTTCATCTGACGGAAGATTCTTAGCTCCGATAGTAAAGTACCCTTTGTCTACGAAATGTCCCATATCCGTATCTTCACAGAGAGTTAAACCGTTCATCAGGTCTACAGTGGATTCATCTTTTACCAGAGCTTTTGCATAGTAGTAGTAACCGTCATCTGCATTAAAATACCACCAGCTACCCTCAGCAGTCGGAGCCGTTGTCACAATATTTCCAGTTACAAGGTTTTTATATACAACGGAACCGTCGCCGTTTACCAAGCCGTCAACAGATGATCCCTGAATACCCGTAGTTTCGCTTCCCGGGAAAAAGTTTGTATTACCTGCCGCCAGCGCCAGACTGGTTGCATCTGTTGCTCCTGCGTCAAAGGTCCAGACCTCATCAAGCTTTACACGGACCCATACATTTCCATCGCCGGTATTCGTAGCAAGTACTTTTTTATCCACAAATGCGCCTGGTTTCCAGTCATGGCCGTCGCCCGGGTTGAACTGCTCTGTTGCACCGGTGCTGTAATTCTCAGTATCAAATGGGTTAACGAAGGTCTGAGATGCATTGTAGTATGCGAATGTTCCGCCTACCGCTGCCAGTGCCGCTACTCCTGCCAGTCCATAAAGTTTCATTTTCTTCATAGTTTTCTTTCCCCTTTTCATATTATTTTCTTTTACCGTGGAGAGAGAATTTCTCTCCACGGATCCATTAACGATGCCTGATTTTTTACTACATTATGGTGTTGTGCTTTCAAGGTCCTCTTTATCCAGATTCCAACCAGCTACAATACTTGAATCTGCTGTACTGAACACCTGAGCAACTGCCTTATCAGTAGCCTGCACAGTTTCAACAGTTATACGCAACACATAGTTTGCATCACTGTATCCCAGCTTTTTATCCTCTGCCTTTGTGATAGCCCCGGTGAATGTAACTCCTTCAATCTCTACTTCTTTTCCATCTTTGATTGCTTTACCTGGAGTTGCTACGGCACCTATAGCTGGCTGCGGATCACCGAGGAGCATCCATGGTCCATTTTCACTTATATTAGCTTCTGTAAGCGGAACTCTGTCTTTGTCGGTCATGTAATAAAACTGAGTCATCAGTTTACCCATATCGGTATTTGCGTCTAACCGTACACTGTCCAAAAACTTGCCTGTAGTGTCTGCACCATTCGCACTGCCGGCGGGCTCCAGTTTCTTCAGATAATAGTAATATCCATCGGGCTGAAGCTTACTCCAACCATCTGCATTATCAAAATACTTATGTACAACAGACTTATCCGGATCAGTTTCACCATCCGTCGGATCGCCTATGCCGATCTCCATAGAATCTGTACTGTTTAACTCCTTAAATACTACACCGTTTCTGCTCCAGATATCCTCAAACTTAACCCTCACTACCACAGGTCTGTCGCCGGTATTATCCACATACAGATCCTTGTTTACCTGCGCACCAGGAGTCCAGTCCTCACCGTCTTCCGGCTTGAAATCCTCGACTACTACAGTACCGTATTTCGCGGTATCAAAGGGGTTATCGATGGTTGATGTCTGTGTAAAATAAGCAAATGTTCCTCCCACCAATGCAACTGCAGCCAAACCCAGTGCTCCAACTACTTTTTTGTTCATACTACCAATCCTTCCTTTCTGCTTTTACTGCTGTTTCAAATTACTTTTACAGGTTATTCACAACAGTATCTGCGTTCCTTCGCTAAATTTTTATTGCAAGCCCTTTTTATAATGTTCTCATCTGGGGCAAAAGATGCTTAATTTGATGTTGCTGTTGACCATTTTACTTCTCCGGTCTGAGGATTGATCTCAGCCGTAATCTGTGGCAGGTTTTTCCACTGATCTGTTACAGCCGCCGAATCCGCAAGAACAGTTTCTCCTGTTATGGTAAGATTGATCTGCAGATTTGAATAATCGTATCCGTGTTCATCATTAGATATATCTTTGGCGAACTTTACAGATTCCAAAACCCAATCTGTCGCTTCACCCGCTTTCAGGATTTTGTTATAGTAATAATAATCGGTATTTATTCCATTCCGGCCATCTTGAGTTACCTTTGTAAAATCTATGGGTATATCGGTGAGCTTTCCGGCCGCAAAAGCTTCTTTGTCTTCGCCTTTTTCGTTTCCATCACCGATATTCCAGTGGAGTGTAACAACCTCTTCTGCCGATTTCGGCGGCGTTCCCTTTCCTTCTGGCAATACCCACTCTATCTTGTATGAAAATCTCAAAAGCATATCCTGTTCGCCTGTATTTTTAAACAGAACCTCTTTTGACTTCTCCTCGCCGGGAACCCATAAGTCTGACGGATCAAATTTTTCGTAAACAGCCACTCCGGGAGCATTTACAGAAAATTCATTTTCGAACTTTTTCATACTGTTGTAATATGCAATTGTCATTCCCACAGCAGCCAGGAGCAGAAGACTGAGGATGATCAGAATCTTTGTAGCTTTTTTATTTATTTGCTTCATTCCGCTTCCTCCTATTTCCAATCTACTGTATCACCAGTAACTGTGGCTGTTTTCCCGAATAAACTCTTTGTGGCATCGGCATTGACCTCTTCACTGTTAAGAGTATTACTTCCGTCACTGCATTGAACCGCTTCTGCCTTAAAGTACAGACGATAATTGGAGTTTAAATATTCTTTGTTTTCCGAAGAAACATTCTCAAAAGTCACGCTCTCAAGAATTAAATCCGTATGTGTTCCCGGTTTAAGGACTTTGGTGTAATAATACCAGCCATCATTTCCGTCTTCCCACTGACAGCTGTTTCCTCCTAACCAATGCTGTGTCCAGTGTTTTGTGGCCATCTCTGTTCCGTTTAGTTTATTGGACAGGAGATATTCAGTACCATCCTCTTCTTTCTTTTCCCAGTATTCTGTATAACTGATTCTAAGGAAGATGGACGAGTTTCCTGTGTTTTTAAAACGAACTTTTTTCACGCCGTCTTCAGGGTGAAATTCAGGCTCCTCTACCTCAACTTTGGTCTCATGGGACCGCAACTCATTCGTCACACTCAGATCCCAGGTCTGCCAGGCGAAGGTGGTTCCGATGGCAGCCGCCGCTAAAAAGGCGGCTGCCGGAAGAATTGCCTTCATTTTCAATTTTTTTAACAAACTGTTCATCGCAATCCCTCCTTTACGTTAACCTTGTATCTTCGTCTAATTTCTCTGGGTCATCATATGTCTTTCTCTCCGGAACCGCCGCAAAAAGATTGACTACCTGACGCTGTGCTTCCTGTAATGGTTTCTGTCCGCTGCCGTTAAACTCATTCGTGACGCTGTGATCATTGTGGAAATAATCTTTGTGGTTAAAAGTGTTGTGTACCAGAACCACGTCGTCTCCGCCAGGCATTACTGTAATAACCGCCCCATTGAGAGTCCCTGTTCCACTGTATTTAGTGACAAACGGGGTTGATGGAGTATACTCTTTCAGGTCCGTCTTTTCACCGATAACATAATTGCTTCCGTTTGTCTTGGCAAGAACCTCAATGTATTTACTCAGTCTGCTTTCAGTAAGCGTGCTTTCACTTACTGCAGAACCATGACCTGCCGGCAATAAGACAACACCTGTTTCAAATTTCGAATCTTCGCTGACTACAGTAATAATGAATTCATCTTTCATCACATCTTCGGAGACAGTCTCATTATCAACCCATTTGCCGACTCTTAATCTGGCTTTCATAAGTTCATTGGTTATGGTTACCTGTGCTGTTTCTGCATTTGTAAATGTTACCTTGTACTTATAATCTCCCAGAACGGTTTCTGAACCAGAAGTAATAATCGGTTTATTGTCAGTTCCTATTTCAAATATACCGTATTTAATTTCATTGCTTCCGTTATACTTCGGCAAATCTGTCCATTGGACTTCCTCACTTCCGGCAGTGGTCGGCCAGGATATTGCTACGGGATTTGCCAAAGTTTGGCCGTTGGCATCTTTAACAACCTTTTCCCAGGCTGTTCCATTTCTGTAGTAAAGACCAATATTCGCTGTAGCCACAATACCTGATGTCGTTGGAATACCCTTCCATTCCTTTATCGCTTTTCTGATCACAGTTTCGCAAGTATGAGTATTCGTCACTTTTACATGGGCTACATAATTGTTTTGCTTTTCACTTGCTGACAAAACATCGGCATAAGTTACGGTATATTTTCCATGATTTCCATCGAAGAAACCGCCTTCCTGAATACCTGCGTTTCCTTTCAGTTCCTTTACGGTATAGATAATTTCAACCGCTTTATATGTACCGTCTGGATTTTTTACATAATTACCGTTCTTGTCTTTTTCATAACGATACTTTGGAAGATGATCAAACTCACCGGACCACATACTGCTGTTATTACCAACCTGATTTGCTTTGCTTAATGTTAGAATCTTTCCAGCCAGCGCTTTCCCGTCGGCACATAATTGGAACCGCACTTGATCCGGTCTGTTATCACATTTGTTATTATCATCTACCCACTCTTTCGTAACTTTGACTTTTACTTCCGGATCCAGCTTATTTTCCAGAGTTATAACCCATCCTTTTTTATCACTCCCTGTTGTTTTAATCGTTTGACTGTCATACCCCGGAGGAACATTTTTTTCAATGACCTCGTATTTATACTCCCGTGTAGGATCATTTGGATCAGAAACCGGGAGTTCTGTCCAGGTATACTGCCAATTGTTGGCCTTACTTAAAGTTACTGTTCCCTTGTCAACCTTCATTCCATTATGCATCTGCCATAATGTAATATCGATATCACTTGGCCTGTTAGGGTTATTGTAGTCATTCCACTCTTTTTTGACAGTTACCTGTGTCTGCGGATCCTTCTTACTGTCTATAGGGATACAATTCGGTAAGGTAAACTGCATATAACAGCAGGAGCCAAAACCGCCTCTCTCCATATAGTAAATATCAATTCTGTGTTCCCCGCTCAATCCGCCATGTTCCTCAAGCCACTTTCTCATGTCTATGGCCTGACCGACTGCAAAATGGATACCTCCCAGATCAATTGCCCTTTTTCCATCCACAAACAACCAGAAATCATCATCGCCACGGAAATAGAAATTCATAGGTCCTGTGTAATCGCCGACCCTGAAAGTGAACGCATAATGCATTCCGAAATGCCAGTTGTGGGTTCCTCCTCCGTCGCTTCCACCCGTCACTTGCGGATCCGCAAAGGGATAGTTTGTTGCGTGATATACTTCCTTATCTAGCGGCCAAAAGTTATTGGAATAAATATTACTGTCATTTGTTACGTTATGAGCAGAATATTTAATGTGTTGCAATCCGGTAAGTACTTCTGTTTTGCCTCTTTTTACAGTAGACAGAATATAGGTATCGCCTTTTTGCTGGAAGCCTAATTTGTAATTTGTAAATTTTTTTGTACCTGTCTTCGCCTCAAAAAATCCAGGCTGGCTGATCTTGGGGTGAAACTGCAACTTGTAATCGGCTGTCAGATCTTCCAGTACTTCATTCCTTACGACCGCTGATATTAAACTGTTATCCTTTCCGTTAGTTTTATCTGGTACGTTTGAATCATACGTAATACCTGCCGAGTTTCCTTTTGCGTTATTTCCCTTATTTAAATATCCTTTTAAACCCGAAACATCGGTATGAGCATTATTCCAAGAACTGGTATTTCCCGAAGCCTGCTGGCCTACACCCATTTTCTTTTCGCCGCCCTTAAAGTTTCCTTTTCGGTTGGTTCCCTGATCGGCAGCTTGGGGTACTGAAGCGACTTCTTTCGTGTTTAGGCCGTTTGTCACGTTATGGTCATAAAATGTTACCGGCTGTTCGTATGGGGTAGTTACTTTTTTCTCTGTATACACAAACCGGATAACAGAGTTTTTGGAGATGGTTACTTTATCTGTATTCGTTATCGTACCATTGGAATCTCTCGTTACTGTGTATTTCTTTTTGGGAGTAGCCCATTCGCTCCATGTAGCTTTATTCCGGTTATTTAAATTGGTGGAAACCCAGATCTCACTAACCTGATAGTTTTTTTCTGCATATTCCTTTTTTGCCGTAACCAGACATACTTTACTCAATTCCTCGATGCTGCTATATTGCGTTTTGTTCGGAATCATTATGGTATCCGGACTATACAGCTGGCCGTTGTACTTTTGTATGACTATCTTTTTCGTATGTCTGTTATAAACATCGTCTTTGGTATGATAACCGTATCTTTCTTCAGAATCCGTTGTATCTGTTGCTGTATCAAGCTGAATGCGATAGGGATCTGTCGTTCCGGTCGCGTTGATTGTCTCTATATTTTTACCCCAGTGTTCCACTGTAAGGGTAACATTTCCACCCAGCTGCCCCATATCCACCACAATATAGATAGAGAAATGATCTGTAGTCATCACCACATCTCCGTTTTCCTCCACAGTAACCCTATCCATATCATTGATGACTCCGGCCTCTTCATCCAGATGCCACACCGCCAGCATAGACTCTTCCTCGCCCCTGGCAGTCTCCCCTGCCTCAGCCGAAGCCCCATCTGTCTCCGCTTCCATAGCCCCTGCTTGCTCCGCAGCCGGAGCCGCCATCATTCTTCTCATCCGGAACATGGCCGGTGCTGCTGTCTCCTGAATCTCCTCCTTTGTCGTCTCTTCCACATCGTCCGTGATCTCTCCGGATAACGTCACTTTCTCCAGAGTCACATTGGAGAACCGTACCGTCACATCTCCCTGGGGTTCCGTCTCCTCGCCGTCGGCGATGATCTTGATGTCCACTGCCTTCATCTTGTTGACGGAGATTCCGGACTCCTGGGCCTTCTGCTCCATGGCAGCCTGCACCAGGTCTTTCTTATCCTCAGGAACCTCGGTAACTTTCAGACTCAGCATATCTGCATTCGGGAATGAATCCGCAGGTCCTTTCACTTCGATCTCGGCCCCGTTGATCCTGCCTTTCAGCACCAGCTCTCCTTCGCCCAGTACGTAGAAGTAGAAGCCCTGAGTCGTCTCGTAACTCTTGCCGTTCCGTCTGATGGAGGTCGTGATCTTTCCGAAATAGACGCCCGGTTTCGTGTTCTCTGCCACCCGGAAGGATACGCCGGTCACGGTCTCGCCCCAGGAACTCTCTTCTTCCTCGAACCATGCGGTGATGCCTTTCAGCTTCGCTCCGTAAGTCTCGATGGTGTAGCGGATATTCTTCGGGTCGGTCCCCTCGTCTTCAGCGTCTGATACGGTGGCCATATTGGGCGCATCCGGATCAAAAAATTCTTTATTGTCTGTGGCAGAGGTCTCTGCCGCCGTCGTTTCTTTTACTGTTGTTTCTGTTACCGTTGTTTCTGTTATGGCAGTCTCTGTTTCTGTCGTTTCTGCTGCCGTAGTCTCTGCTGCGCTGGTCCCGGCCGCTGTGGTTTCGGTCTCAGCCGCCGCAGATGTCACTTCTTCTGTCCCAGCTTCCGTCTCGGCTTCGCTTCCGCTCTCTTCCGCTGCAGGAGTCTCTTCTGCCGTCGTCGTCTCAGATTCGGTCCCGGCAGTCGTCTCCGTCACCGGAGCGGTTTCTGTATCTTCTGCCTTTTCTGTCTCTGTCTCCTCTGCTGCGGATTCTGTCTCTGCCCCGGATACGGATTCTTTTTCCTCAGTATCGATCCCAGGCAGAGAAATCTCTTCCGCTGCGACCTCTACATTTTTCTCCTCGGTGGTCTCCGCTTCCGTCTCGGTCTCCTCCGCTGCGGACCCACTCTCCACCTCGGTTTCCGTCTCTGCCTCTGTCGCAGCCGTGGTCTCGTCTTTCACGGTCGTTTCCGCCGTAGTCTCTTCTTTCACAGCTTCTTCTGTTGTGGTCTCTTCTGACACAACAGAATCTGCCGTCTCTTTGGAGGCTGTGGTCTCAGCCTTTGTAACAGCAGTGGTTTCCTTTTCCGTCTCTTTCGCCCCGTTGGAAGCCGTCGCCTTATTTCCTTCGAAATAATCCGGCGTGAATTCTTCCAGAAGATGTTCTTCTTCAAATCTGGTGCGGATATAGATGGTGTTTCTCTCGTTGGTCATCAGGCTGTTGCCGTCCTCAAACTCGATGGGGAGCAGGCCTGCCATGCCTGTGTTGTATGTAAAGTCCTGGGACTTGGTCACCTGACCGCCGCCCTCTTTCCTGGCTACGAAGCTGAAGGTGATCTTCTTATTCTTCACTTCTTTCAGGTCTTCTTTTACAAATCCGTAGAACTCGGTCTCATATACCTCGCCGGGAGCCAGCTCGATGTGACGGATCCATTTGCCGTTGGATTCTATGTTCTGATTGGAAGGGGTTGCCTCCTCCGCATCTGTGGGAGTGCCTGCGGGACCCGGATTCCACTCTTCGTCAAAATCTTCCTCGAACCACCAGTCCTCCATGTCCATCTCGGGAAATCCCGCGTCTACCAGGTCTTTGCCGGTCCATTTCAGATTGCCTTCTGTCAGAAGCTGATCCGTGTTATTCTGGACATAGATCTTCAGGGATACTTCCGCACCGGGGGCAAAGCTTTCGTTCTCTGCCAGGACGGTGATCTGAATATCCTGCTTCTTGTGATAATTATAGGAAATCCTGGGTTTGGCCGTCTTCTCTCCCGCCAGGGACGAGATGATCCCCAGAGAATTGGACGCGGACGTCGCCACAAGCAGGCAGGCAAGGATGCCGCTTAAGATTCTCCTTTTTATAATATCCTTTTTACTCCTCCACATAAGTGTGCTCCTTCCTTACTCGTGTCATCCCTGTACACCGGCTTCCGCCTCGTCCAGCGCACCATCTATCAGTTTCAACAGCTCTAACGCACTTCGGAAATTACAGCTCTTTCCTGCCTCCGCCCACATCACTTTGCCCTGCCAGGTCGCGTTTTGACGGTACTGAACATTTACGACAAAGGTTGCTTTCTTTCCGGTCTCATTCAAAATTTCGTCTGTGCTCTTCACTCTCTCTGCCCCTTTCTCCCTCATGTTCTTCCCTGTGTCACAAAAATTCCGGCTCCGTGTAGAGGCCTGCGGATAATCGATCTTATCCATTATCCGGTCCGCCAGTATCAGAAGATTGTTTAAATCCGAGAACAATACCGGTTCAACCGAGTATCTATGGTAAAATCTGCCCTGTTTTTCATGATTCTGGTTTTCATCGATGCAGATACTCATCAAATTGGGGGCTGAAACATCAATACTCTTCCTGTCTGGCAACGCCATCATCACCTTTCTGCTGGTATCATAACATTTGAAAGTTTCGTGACTCGTTACATGCACCCTGTTTTTTCCGGAATTTTTAATTTTTTCTAAAATTTTTCCAAAGCATGGCCAGCTTCTCTTTTGTCTGCTATAATGGATCTGCACATTGGGGAACACCAGTCGACCATCAATGAAAATATGCCTCTCCGGTCAGCCATCTACTATGGCAGAACCATGGAAAAGCTCATCAAACCCAAAGCCCTATACAGGACTGCCCGAATCGATATCCCTACTCCTGAGTTCTATGTCTTTTTCAACGGCAAAGGTCCTCAGCCTCTGGAACAGACTTTATATCTTTCTCATTCTTATCTTGAAAAAACAGAGACTCCCATGTTAGAATTGAAAGTGAAAGTGATCAACATCAACCTGACGGACAGTCATCCCATCCTGACGGACTGCCGCCCCTTATATGAGTACTCCTGGTTTACCTGGAAAGTCCGGGAGTATCTGGATTCGGGCAGACTCCGGGATGAAGCCATCTCTCTGGCTATGGAGGACTGTGTACAGCAGGGGATTATGACGGATTTTATTCGGAAACACGGCTCGGAGGTGAGGAATATGCTGTTTACAGAGTTTAATATGGATGATGCGATCGAAGTCTGGATGGAAGAGGGGTGGACGAAAGGACACTCCGATGGGCTTATCCAGGGACGTTCGGAAGGGGAATCGCTTAAGCTTATCCAGATGGTCTGCAAAAAGTTAAAAAAAGGCAAATCACCGGCCCGGATCGCTGAGGATCTGGAAGAGAGCACGGAGACGGTTCTGGCCGTCTGCAGGGCCGCCCGGGCTTTTGCACCGGATTATGATGCCGAGTCCATTCTTCAGGCTCTGGCTCAGGATTCTGCATCGGAATCGCTGTCCTGAAATTGGACAAACGGGATCTGTAACCTGCGTTTACTGTTTATGAATTAAAAGAGTCCGGCGAACCGGACTCTTTTAATGTATTATGAGGTTTTCCATGTGTTTATCCGGTCTGTGGAGCTTTGAGAAGATAAAACCGGATTTATGCCAGATCTTCCCTTTGTACACCTGCCTTTTCAATGCTCGGGATTGGTGAAACAATCGATGATTATCCGAATCTATTGTGATTATCACATCCCCAGCTCCTCTGACCGAATCTGACAGGCGGCTCTTCTTCCTGACCTTCTTTCCAACCGCCCCTGACCACCGGAGCGATAAAATGGTGGAGCTGATATTTTCCGGAATCAGGAGTCCTGTTAAAATAACTCTGGATACGAGAGGATACACTGGAACAATCTTCCTGTTTTATCCCCATAAGGAGAAGGAGGTACTGGTTTTTCCCGTATCGGGTGTATACATCCGCCCGCCGCAGGGCTTCCCGGATGGAGGTTCCCAGCTGATCCATGATGTTCTCAAAAGTCAGTTCTCCTGTTTTGGACCGGCGGTTCTCTTCCTTCTCGGTCAGCGAGCACAGGAACAGATAAAGAGATTCTCCGGTCCTCTCGATCCGCCTCATCTCATAGTGGTAAGTCCCCACAAATGCCTGGTAGCTGCAGTAATAGGCTCCGCTGCTCTCATCCTGCTGTTCCAGCTCCCTGCAGATCTCCATAAGGTTTTTGCTGGAGCCTTTCAGATGGATGTCGATCTTTTTTCTCCGCTCTTCCATATCTCTGGACAGCCGGATCCCCATGCGTTCCGTCAGGCTCTCCGCAGAACGCCTGGCCGCCTCCCTGGCCTCTGTCCACTGTTCCATATCCATCAGAGTATCCAGTTCTGCTATATACCATTCTTCGTAAGGGTACAGGCGTATGGCATTTCTCACGACATGGAGTCTTCTCTCATACTGGTCTGCCTGCTTCAGCAGCTTCAGATACCTGCGCAGGCACTGAAAATACAGGTTCTGGTATGCGGCCTGTTTTCCTGCCACCCACATATCGGCGGAGAGAACCATGAGAAATTCTCCCGTATACATGCCGCAGGCTTTCTCCAGCAGTCTCATCTGCTCTTCTCCTGAGACGGCTTTAAGCGCCTTCTGGGCAGTCTCCTCAAAGACCCGGGCATCTATTACAACCTCCAGATCCTCCTGATCCAGGCGGAATATGCTTCTTCTGCTGATACTGCCTGCTTCTGTCAGAACTCCTGCCTCTATCAGCTGTCTCCTCAGGCGGTGAGAGGCCACTCTCAGGCTTCCCGGACCATTGGCATATTCTCCGTCTCCATACAGCAGCTCCAGAACATCTTCCCTGGATATACCTTTATCCCCATAATATGCGATCAGTATAAACAGACGCATCGTCTTGCTGTAATTGCCTCCTGGAAGCTTGATCTCCACATCATCCAACATGATCTGAAATTCTCCCAGCATATGCACGTTCAGGACTCTTCCTCCCGATCTCTCTGTCCCCTCCATGTACATACTCCTTTTTATAGATTCCTGTCAGCCGCCGCTCTCCTGTTTTATGTGTTTATCCGTTATAAATCTTGTGTTAATAACATATTATACACTTTAAGTTGATTTATTTCAACCATTAGTGTTGTATTTTCCAATACAATACAAAATAAGGAGGGATATCCATGGATAAAGAATTGGGCAACCGCATCAAACAGCTGCGCCAGCAGGCCGATCTGACGCAGTCCCAGCTGGCCAGGGTGCTGAATGTTTCCCCTGCCCTCATCTCTGCCTATGAACTGGGGGACCGCAAGCCCAGTCTGGAGATCCTGGTAAGCCTGGCAGCCACTTTTAAAGTCTCCACGGATTTTCTGCTGGGAGTCAGGAATCCCCCGCCCTGCAGCATGGAAGGGTTATCCCCGGAAGAGATACAGGCTGTGGAGATCATTCTCCACGGACTGCGCAGAAAATCCATATAAACCGGATTATTTATGACGCTCTCAGTTCTTCCAGTTCTTTTTCCATAAGTTTCAGCTGTTCTGTCAATATGCTGAAAAGAGCGGCCACATCTTCTGCGGCCCCGCTCCTTGTGTATTCCAGACCCAGCTGCCACAGAAACAATACCTTTTTTATGTTGTTCAAACGGCCGGTCAGCCGGTCGATTTTCTCTGTTCTCTCCATTTTTTCCATCAAATTACCTCATTCTTTTGTCTGTTATTTTTAATACATTAATATAATGTCCGACGAATCGGGCGGAGCGGGGACGCTTTAGCGGCCGTATTGCTTTCCGCCTTGTGCACACAAAAAGGCACCGCAGAATTCTGATTCCGCAGTGCCTTTCCTGTTATCTTTTCACATCATCTTCCCGGATCAATGTCACGTCACATACGGTCAGACGATTTCCTGTCACTTTAAATCTTACGTTGCGGTCTGCAAACGTTACCCCGTAGATCCGCTCCGGGTCATGTACATAGGCGGGTCTCGGATCCTGAGCCAGGATTCCCCTGACCGCCTCCCTCTTCTCCTCCGGATACCGCAGCAGCAGCTCCTCCGGAAAATCCACTTCCAGTTCATGGCGTATGGTCTCACTGGTGTATCCTTCTCTGGCTTCGGGGTGACAGTCTGTAAACGGTATGTAGGGTTTGATATCATAAATCGGTGTGCGATCCATTATATCGGCGCCGGTCACATGGATCACCGGCCCCATTTTCTCGTCTGTCTCCAGCCCTGTGAGACGAACGCAGGACAGCCCGATATCATTGGGACGGTAAGGCGATCTGGTGGCAAATACTCCCATCCGCTTCTTTCCTCCCAGCCGCGGCGGCTTCACTGTAGCCGACCAGTGTTCCTTTTTTGATCGGGAGAACTTCCATAACAGCCAGATATGGGAAAATTCTTCCAGCCCCCTCACTGCCTCCGGATTGCGGTACTCCGGTTCGAACACAATGGTCCCCTGAAGGGACTCCACCAGGCCGCTCTGCCTGGGAATACCGAATTTGTCGGGAAAATCCGTTCGGATCCGGGCTATGATCTTCATATTCTGTCTTACCCCCTCTCTCCTGTCTTTCCGGCTTGATCAGTTACTGTTGGTCTCCGGTCCGTCACTGCCGGGCATGTGAAGGCCGGGATTACATCCACCGCCCTTCCTGTGAGCAGTAACAATTACAATCATACCAGATTGGAAAATTATTGCAAGTATCTTGACAACCACCGGATTCTTTGATAAGCTTTTGTAAGAACATATGTTCGATTTATGTTGATGAGAGGGGGAGGATAGGGATGGATTCTACTGCCGTATACTGCAGATACTGCCATCAGCGGCTGTTTGATATCATACCCGGCACTAGGGGCATCATAGAGATCAAGTGCTCCCGATGCCGCCGGGTGATGAAGATCTGTTTTCAGGAACCGCAGAAGCATAGAGACTACCTAGCAAAGGAATGACAGACCCCAGGGGACCGGCCGGCTTCCGGACCGCTGTCAGGCTCTGTGAATTACCGAATAGCAGGAGAGATTCATTGTCAGAAGACTATGGATCTCTCCTTTTTGTATGCACAGGCCCGCCCTGGTACAGCGGGCAGGAGAAAAGCTTCCCCTGCCCGATCTATGGGAGGAATTTATATGGATTATTATATCAAGATCAACGGCAATCCGGTTCCCGTCACCGAGGAGGTGTACAAAGCCTACTGCCGCGGGGAGCGGAAGGAACGCTATTTCAGGGAGAGTGACATCCGCAACCAGACATTGTTCTACGATGCCCTGGACACGGACGAAATCAGGGGCAGCGATATGTTTGGAGACCCTTTTGCAGAGTCTGTGGAAGAGACCGCAGAGAGACGCTGGCTTCTGGAGCGGCTGAAAGAGGCCATACCCCAACTGACCGACGGGGAAAGGGAACTGGTGCGCCGCCTCTATTTCTGCGGAGATTCTCTCCGGGAGCTGTCCAGATCCTGCCGGATTCCCGTGACTACGCTTCAGTCCCGCCATCAGAGGGTTTTAAAAAAACTGAAAAATTTTCTGGAAAAATAATCGTACATATGTTCGTTTTATCGGATTAATAGTAGAGGAGGAGATAACATGAAAAACACTCTGAGATATCTGTTTCACTGGCTGGTCAATCTGGTTCTGGCCGCCGCCCTGGTGCTCGCAGCGGCCGTATGGCTTCCGGGGCTCTTCCACATGAAGGCCTATGTGGTAGAGAGCAGCAGTATGGAACCTGCCATCAAAACCGGAAGCATCATCTATATCGGTCCCTATAAGGACAGTGAGTCCGTCAGTCCGGGAGATATCATCAGTTTTCGCATCGGAGATGTGACGGTTACCCATCGGGTCGTGTCCGTAGATCCGGAAAACGGCACGGTTTCCACCAAAGGGGATTCCAACCGGGTCCCTGACCCTGAACCTGTTCCCCTTGACTCGGTTGAGGGAAAGGTCCGGTTCCATATCCCGGTCATCGGTTATCTGCTTCGTCATTCACATAGATCACAGTAAACGTTCATGCAGCTTTACCGCTGCACAGAAAAAAGGAGGAACACCAATATGGAAAAATCAAATGCATCCATTAAGAACAGAGCCAAGATCCTGGCCGCCATACTCCTGTTTGCGCTCTTGAGCCTGGGCGGCACCCTGGCCTATATGACAGACCAGGAAACGGCGGGCAACCGGTTCACTGTCGGAAAAGTGGATTTTAACCTCTATGAAACCGGCTGGGACGGAGAGCTTCCCGACGGAAGCTATGCCACTCCTTCCGATGCCACCGCTTCCGATGCCACTCCGTCAGACGCTCTGGGTATCAGACAGGCAGAGGACATGTATGCAGGAAAAGAGATCCCCAAGGATCCGGCCATCAAAAACAACAGTAAAAACGATGCCTACCTGAGGATGACCGTCAGAATTCCTGTAGCCTGGGTCGTCACTGCAGACGACGACGGCCGCCTTAATCACGGCGGACAGATAATGGAGACAGAGCTTTTTACCTATGACCTGAATCCATATTCCGGCATGCGGCTGCTCTCACCTGATCCGGTCCTGGAAAATGGTTATCACATCTATGAATACATCTACACCGGAGGAGGCCGCACCGAGATCCCCGTCCCCGCAGGCCAAGATATCCCGCCCCTGTTCTACTCTGTCAGATTCGCCAATGTCGTGGGAGGCCAGATCGATGAGGACACGGAGTTTTTATATGTAGATTTTAAGGCCATTCAGTCCGGAGGCTTCGAAAGTCCCGAGGAGGCATGGACCGCTTACCATAACCAGTCCCATTAGGCTCAAAAATCTTTCAGGAATACCCTTTGTTGTTCTTGACAAAACGGGTATTCCTTTTAAAATAAAAATAAGAAGATTATTTTCAACAGGAGGGGGATCTTATGGTTAAAGGGGTTATTTTTGATATGGACGGATTGATGATCGACAGTGAGCGGGTCACTTATGAGGGATATGTGATCGAATGCGGAAAATTGGGGCTTTCCATGGACAGAGAGTTCTATAAGACGCTTCTCGGCCGTCCTCTGCCTGCCGTTTTCCAGATGTTTTACGACCGATACGGCCGCTCATTTCCCATGGAACAGGTTCTGAGCAATGTCCACGCATATATGGAAAAACTGTTTATAACGGAAGGGGTTCCCGTAAAAGAGGGACTCAGGGATCTGCTGAAATATCTGAAGGAACAGGGATGCAAAACTGTAGTGGCTACCTCCAGCAACCGGGACCGGGTGGATCATATTTTGGAGCTGACCGGGCTTTCGGAGTACTTTGACGACTCCATCTGCGGCAACGAGGTAGAGAAGGGAAAGCCGAATCCGGATATCTTTTTAAAGGCCTGTCAGAAGGTGAATCTCTCTCCCTCTGAGGCCCTGGTCCTGGAAGATTCCGAAATGGGGATCCAGGCCGCATTCTCCGCAGGTATCCCTGTGATCTGCGTGCCTGATATGAAATATCCGGAGGCGCCCTATGCCGAAAAAGCCGCCTGGATCGTGGATTCTCTGACAGAGGTTCAGAAAATAATTCAAGACTTGACGAAACAGAAAAATCTGATATAATAGGTTTATTGCAACAGTTTATAACTGTTTGCGTGTTTCTGTAGCCCAGCAGGATAGAGCACACGCCTCCTAAGAGAACCTACAACGGAAACTTTTTGGAGGAGCAGAAGCCGCAAGTCACACACAATTTTATACACGTTTCCGTAGCTCAG